>JAESUD010000018.1 GCA_016763335.1 Emcibacteraceae bacterium
CGAAGCAACAACCATTATTATCGTCGAACTCCGCTTGCCGCGTGTATTTATGGGCTTTCTTGCCGGGGCAACACTTGGTTTATCGGGCGCATCGCTGCAAGGTATGTTAAGAAATCCGCTTGCTGATCCGGGAATAATTGGTGTTACATCGACAGCAGGGCTTGGTGCCGTCATCGCCATTTATTTTGGATTATCCGAATTTTCCCCGGTGGCCATTCAATTAATGGCAATACTCGGTGCGTTAATCGCAACATTCATTCTGGTGTTAATCGCCGCAAGGGACAGCAGTGTGCTCACATTAATCCTCGCGGGTATTGGCATAAGTTCCCTTGCCACCGCCGCCATATCACTAACCATGAATTTTGCGCCCAACCCCATGACTTTACAGGATATGGTCATGTGGATGCTCGGCTCACTTGAAAACAGAACCATAACCGATATATCTATTTCGCTGCCCTTTATCCTCATCGGTTGGGCATTACATTTGGGAATTTCCCATTGCTTAGATGCCACTAGCCTTGGCGATGATACCGCAAGATCACTGGGGATTGATACCAAACGCATGCAGATAAAAATTATCCTCGGTGGTGCAATTTCTGTCGGGGCAGTTGTTGCCGTATGCGGCGCCATCGGTTTTATTGGCCTTGTAGTACCCCATATTGTCAGGCGTTTCATTGGTTATGCGCCGGGTAGGTTGCTTTTTTCATCAGCCATTATGGGCTCAATATTGCTTATCACGGCGGATTTATTCACGCGTATTTCTTACGGTAACGGGCAAATCCGCCTTGGCGTTGTGACAGCGATGATTGGTGCGCCGCTCTTTCTTTATATAATTTATAAAACAAGAAGGGCCATGCGGTGAGTGATTTAACGGTCAGAAACTTAGACGTCATACTAGATGATAATCAAATTTTATCAGATGTATCCATCGATATCCCTCGCGGAAAACTTGTTGGTTTAATCGGCCCAAATGGTGCCGGCAAAAGCATCTTGTTAAAATCAATCCTCGGATTAATCGATGAAGCGTCAGGAGAAATAACTCTAGATGATAAAGATCTTTCAACTTGGACTTTAAAAGAACGCGGTCAGAAAATATCTTACGCCGCCCAAGGCGCCCCTGTTCACTGGCCGCTGACCGTCGGTCATTTGGTATCCCTAGGCCGTATCCCGCATTTATCGCCGTGGCAATCGACCAGCACTGAAGATCAGGCGCTAACGTTGGAAGCCATGAAGAAAACCAATGTTGATCATTTATCCACGAGGATTACGACAACACTATCCGGCGGTGAACGCGCCCGTGCCATGCTTGCGCGCGCCATCGTGACAGGAGCGGAATTTTTACTGGCTGATGAACCGATTGAAGCACTTGATCCATATCACCAAATTCAGATTATGAATATCTTAAAGGACCTCGCCGATACTGGTCACGGCGTTCTACTGGTTCTACACGATCTTAATTTCGCGCAAAGTTACTGCGACGAACTTATTCTGATCGATAAAGGAAAAATAATTTCAAGCGGCAAACCACAAGACGTTCTAAGCGATGAGAACCTACAAAACGCCTATAATATTAAGGTAACGCGCTTGGAACAAGACGGTAAGTCTTACATCATCCCAAGCGCGCTTTAAGCGTTATTTAAGCGGCACAAATTCCATTTCCCATTTGGTTTCTTGCGGCAAAAACGGTGTAGGGCTGCCCGCCATCCAATCCTTATGTCCAGCACCATAATAGGGTGATAACGGGTGACCGGATTGTCCGGCTGGCAGGTTCATTATGCCATTCTCCTCGTAACCGGGGCTAACGACAATACGTTCTGATTGTCCGGTTACAATACCGGCAATATGCGGCATGTTTTCCGTATCACCAGACTGAGGGTCATTTGGCATGTCTGTTAATTGCCCAAGAAACGGCACCGCAGCACCAAGGGGATGACGAATACTAGCGCGGTTTCGCTCACCCCATGTGTAATTATCAAGCTGGGTTTCCCCGGTGATAATTTCTTCCCATGCATCAAACGCCTGTTTTTCAAAGAAATATTGCCAATTATCAATCCCCGTTGGCAGCCAGCCATCCGGCATTTTTGTTACCAATTGCCAAAGTGGCCCTTCCCATTGATTGGTCGCACGGTCATAATTGCAGTTTTCGTTATACTCAACACATACACTTGTCAGGCTACCCATCAAAGTTTCATATACCTGATGTCTATAGTCGCGAACCAAGCGGAAGCCGACCGAATTTTTATCAGCTCTGCCGCCCCAGTTTATTATATGTTCCAGATATGGAGCGAACGCATCATCACCAGTATTTTCAAGAACGGAAACAAGTTGTTGTTGCCAGCGCGAAAGAAATACCGCTTTATCATCAAACATTATGTCATATAAATCAGTTTCACTAACCTCGCTATCAAGCGCAAATAAATCATCCCTGATTTGTTGCGCCCGTGCCCCCAGATCATAACTACTCGTGCCAAGTTTTTCTAAAAACTCGCCCGTTACCACCCGACTATTAGCCGTCCATAACCTGTTATGATCAGGATTATTAACTTTTGGATATTCAGCAGATGAATACCAACTGTCCCACGCCATTGCACCATCTGACCAATCCATCACTTTGGTATAATCACCGACACCACGGCGCGGTACCATACCAAATATGGTCCAGCCAATATTGCCTGCGCTATCCACAATCAAGGCGTTTTGCGCAGGAATACCAATTGTACCCGCGTATGACTGTGCTTCTTCAAGGGTTTTTACCGTTTCCATATTGATAAGCCCCATACTTGTGGAGCCTGGCACATGGGCGACCCAGCGAAATACATGCGTCTCCCCGTCCTGTAAATCTAGTACCGGTCCCCATATGGTTTCCCTGATGGTAATGGTCTCAGAATTACTGCCTTTTGACAGTATAGTTTCATTAAATATTTCAAAATCCTTATATCCATCAACCGTTAAATACTGATTTTCATTTTCCTGATTTATTTTCAACTTAATTGTGTCAGATGTATCAATATTACTATTGGTAAAACCCCATGCCACCGAACCATTACTTCCAACCACTATTGCCGGCGTTCCCGGAAGGGAAACACCGGTAAGGTCGAGCGATCCATCATTTAATTTCAATCTGAGTTTATACCAAATGGACGGTGCACGAATGCTCAGATGCATATCATTGGACAACATAGCCGCCCCGGTTTTGGTTATCGCACCCGATACCGCCCAATTATTACTGCCGAGCATGGGTTGATCATCACGATCAAGTGAAGCCATTTTACGGCTTGTTATGACAGACGCCGGGGGAATTTCAGCTGGCGTAAAAGGCACTGCATCAACTTGAATAGGTGCGTCCCATTCTGTCCTTTTTGCAAGTAAAAATGTTGCAAGTTCCGGGCTCAGTGTTTTATTGATCAGATGGTTTTGCCATTCATAACCACCGCCAGAATCTTGCAACGTGAAATACATGGAATAAATAACAAGGTAACTATCTTCCATCGTCCATTTTCGAGGCTCTGATCCAAGAAGCCAATATTCAAATGGCTTGCTTCCCAAATCATTAAGCCCTGCATTGACGCCGTCTACATAAATACTAAGCAAAGCTTTATGTTCTGCTGGCAATTGATCAATACTGTTACGGGCACGTGTTCTAAAGCGGTGAAATCTGTTTTCCCGGTCCGTTTCCATAGCAAGGTCACCAAACAGTTCTGAAAGCTCGCCAGACGCCATCCTTCTTGATAAGTCCATTTGGAAAAAACGTTCTTGTGCATGGATATAACCAGACGCAAATGAAAGGTCACTTCTCGTGTCCGCTGATAATGTGGCATGGCCACGCGCGTCACGTTCAAGGTTCACAACAGCCGAAACACCCGCGGTTTCAATTACCCCATCAAGTGTCGGTAAGCTCGCGCGAAAACCAATATATATGACGGCCATACCGATAAGGCCGAGCCCCCCGATCAAGAGACAAATACGAATAAGCCATTTTTTAAAATTCATCATTTTAACTTTCTATATTATGGGCACCTATATTATTGGCATCTTTATTTTACAAACCATAACAATATATTTATCAACCGCTGTCAAAATAAAATTGGGCCGAACAATTTAATGTCCGGCCCAGATTTTAAAATTTACGTTTTAAAATTTACGTTTGGTTTGAATTATTCACCGGGGTGATATTGGCGCTCAGCATGAGCATCAACATCTTCACGGTAATAATATACATCACGGAACGTTCCAGTGCCGTACATTTCACCTTGATCATCAAAATGTGGCGATGCAGGGTCACTGTTAAGGCCGCCAGCCATAAGGGCCTTAGCGCGAACCTTATCACCAAACTCAACGGACGCAATAAAGCTGTTACCGCTTGTACCATACCATTTTTTTGTACCCGGATATTGACGTGATCCCACAGATGCAAGCGCACCCCAACGACCAGAGCCAAGTTTCATTGGATGGCTCGGCTTTGTGTCATCAAATGTTTGACGCATATCGCTCGTGTTACGTTGGAAACGGTTAATCTCGCCCCATGCAATTTTCCAAGTACCAAAATCGGCTTCCATTTGCGCCATAGCAGCGGTTAATGCCTGTAAATATTTTTCACCATTAACCTGTGTTTCTGCATAAGCATATGCATCAAACGGGTCAATGTTGCGACCACGCGGCACATTTTTGAAAAGCTCATTACCAAAATGATGGGCTAATGATGTTTCCACACTGTCAAAGCCAGAACGTTTGTCCCAAGCCACTAACATATCAACGGCTTCTTTTAATGCTTCGTCCGGTGCGGCGTCATATGCTGCTTTCAACACCGGAACAAACCGTTGGAATGATGGCAATAATGTATCGTAGCCAACCTCGATTAAACTTTCGACCGTAAAGTCATTAATACCGGGATAAAGTCCTACAGCATGTTCGCCGCGCGGATTTTCAAAATTAACAGACATATAACTCGGATAATCTTCTTTTTTCGGGCTATGTTCCGGCCCTGCTAGAGAGAACGGCCAGTTATTTGAATTATAAAGCCAGCCAGAACCAGGGTTCAAAGAATTAATAGCCTCTTCGACCGGGTGAAGTCCTTGCCAGTCTGTATCGGGGTTACTGCCGTCAACTGGATGATTATAATCATAATCCGTATTACGGATCGGGTGATAATTACCATGGAAATAGGCAATATTTCCGTCTTTATCCGCATAAACCGTATTATTAGATGAGTTTGATTTAAGTCTCATCATTTCATAAAACTCATCATAGCTTGTTGTCTTTGATCTCACATAAGACTGATTAAGTGCTGTAAGTGGGATATTCATAAGTGAAACACTAATCCATTTATCATCTTCGGCACGAATAATTGGCCCGTGATGTGTGTGATAAATTGTGAAATCCCGTGAAGCCATGCCGTTGTCTGTTTTATAGTCAATAGTTTCAGTGGATACGGTAACTTCGCGTTCTTCATCGCCGTATTTATAGAATAACTTACCATCTTTTTCGATGATGGTTTCGGCAAACTCATCAATTACATCAGCGCGAGATGACGTATGCATCCAACCATTATATTCACTAAAACCTTGATATATAAAGAACTGACCCCATGTTAACGCACCGTAAGCATTAAGGCCTTCTTCACTGACCATATGAGCTTCTTCACGGAAGTAAAAAGTAGTATGCGGATTAATATAAAGGAGGGCTTTACCATTAACAGTTTTTGACGGGGAAATAGCCATGCCGTTTGAACCGCGTGGTTCAAAATCAAGGTCACGTGGTGCTTCTGCCATTTTCATAGTGCCACCATAGAAATTTTCCAGATTGTTAATGGAAATGCTTTCAATATCACCGCCAATACTACCTTCTGAAAATGAAAGTGCCATCCATGGTTCAAAACGTTTAATCACTTTTGCCTGTGTTTCAGGATGGGTATAAAGATAATAGTTAAGACCGTCTGCATAGGCATCCATCAATTTTTTAAGCCACTCTGGTGCTTCAGCATATAACTTTTACATTTCATCTTGCTGAATAAAAAGACGCATTCTAAGATCGCGGAAAATTTGGCTTTCCCCTTCTGCTTGCGCAAGGAGGCCCATTGAATTCATATAATTTACTTCAATACGGTTAAAGTCATCCTCGGCTTGTGCGTACATCACACCAAAAACCGCATCAGCATCGGTTTTCCCGTAAATATGAGGGATACCCCAATTGTCACGAATAATGGTAATATTTTGTGCTTGTGCTTGCCAGCGTGCTACCTCGTCTGAAACGGGCGCTGCATCTGATCCGCCGTTATTGGCTTGCTCGGAATTTGCCCCCTCTTGTGATGAACAGGATGCTACTGCAAACAACATCAGGATAAGTATATTTTTCATTGATTTTCCGTCCCTAATATGAATTTTTATTTCGGAAAAACAATAGCCTCCAAATATAAGACTGTAAAGGCTTGAGCCATTAAAAAAGCCCGTATTAAAAAAATACGAGCCTTTTAAATTTATATATGCAAAAAGTTAGAAACGAACGCGGGCGCCGCCGTAAACTGCTCTTGGTTTACCAACAAAATATCGCTCGCCAACACCAAATGGTGCAAAATCAGCACGTTCAGCATATCTAACGTTGGTAATATTCATCACCCGTAGGAAAATATCGACATTTTCCATCGCTTCGGCTTCAATACGGAGATTAAAATAATTGTGACCTTCATATTTATATGTGTTTGTCGGTTCCATAAAGTATGACCCCATCCAAATCCATTCAAGGCCGGCTTTAACTTTATCAGCAGGGGACCAATTTAACTGGACGCTACCAAAATTACGCGGGGCCGTATCAATATCTAAACCGTTCCAGTTAATCGCACCGGACAAATAATCAAAATCATAAGTATGTTTGGCAAGGCTGCCGTTGAAACGCACGCTAACATCAATAGGGAAGCGATATTCAAACATACCTTCAACACCAAGATGCTTCGATTTTCCGTTATCAACATTTATGCGGTTATCCTGAAAAATTACATTGTCTTTTTTCATGTAATAAGCAGATACTTCATATGAATAATTATCATTTACACCGCGAATACCTGCTTCAATACTATCCAGTTTCACACTGTCAATATCCGCCACTAACTGACCATTTTGAAGACGGTAAAGTTCAGAAACCTGCGGCGCGCGAAACCCGCGACTATAACGACTGAAAAAGCTATTATGCTCGTCAATTTTATAGAGTAAGCCTGCCTCAAAAGACACATTGTTAAAACTGTCTTCGCGGTCACCCGGGCGGGTATAGCGACACCCACCAAATCCGCAAGCATTGCCATTTTCATCAACCCGGCCACTAACCATACGGTTATCATAGTCATATTTCATATGTTCAACACGAATACCACCAATCACCGACAACTGGTCCGTTACGTTAAAATCACCGCGAATATACCCGGCGATAAGTTTAGTATCCACTTCATAATCATATTGTTTTCCCGCCGGAATTGTCGCGCCGAGAAATGCGCTGTAACCTATGGTCTCGGTTTGTGTCTGGGTAAGTTCGCCTTTGGCCATCTCGCCGTCAAATCCAGCAATAAGTTCGAAATCAGAACCTTCATTAATATAAAACGCATTTTGGAAACCAAAACTTGTCTGCTTATTGGTTTCTGTTGGATTACCGGGTAAAAAATGCATGCGAAAGTCCATATCCATTGTTCTGGCATATGGTGAAAATTGCCAACGCACATTATCCGTGACATTTTTTGAAATTGTCGACCAATAACGAATTGATTTTGCTTTGCGGTATGCTTCCGGCTCTGCATTTGTTCTTGCTGCAATGGGATCTTTATAAAGGTCTAATCCAACAAGGTAAGGTGCCGTATCCTGATCAAGGTTTGTTATGAGCACGTTCGATGAAATTTTCCAATCACCATTATCAAATTCATGTCTTATCTGACCTTTTTGCTGGTTAAAACCGCTCTCTTCAATATAACCGCCATCATGCATAAAGCTTCCCGTTACTCGCAGCCCTGTATTACCGTCTTTATATGCACCCGTCGCATTAAGCTTTAAATAGCCCCATGAACCAGCTTCCATGCTGGCCGACGAGTTCGCATCACCAACGTCTCTTGAAATAATATTAATAATGCCGTGCATGGCATTTGATCCGTATAAAACAGAACCGGGACCACGAACAACTTCAACCCGGCCCGCCTGTTCAGCAAAACTTTCAAATAGTTCATTTACATTACAAAAGCCCGCGGCCCGAGGAGGGATACCGTCCTGAGCCGTCAGAAACGCGCCACATGCACCAGCACCCGTAAAGATCGGCGAACGAAGTGAAATCAAAGATTCTTGCCCATTATTACGAGAAATATTTACCCCCGATATTCCCTGTAATATTTCATTAATATGGGTTGGGCTTATAAATTCAATTTCTGAACCAGAAACAGACGCTTGATTACCGACAACATCAGTTGCTAATTTTTCGCTTCTAGTCGAGGTGACAGTTAAAATATCCATTTCACCGCCATCCTGTGCCATTGACAAAACAGGCATTAAGCTAATCATACTTACGCTTAACAAAGCGACGGATTTATAATTCATATTATATTCTCTCATTTTGCTAACAATTTTATAGCATTTATCTAATTGTTATATTATAACTATTTTCTCAGGGCCGTATAGCATAGACTTTTCAATTATTGAATAGAAAACGCATTGCAAATAATATTAGTGTAAAAAATGCTTTAATATTACCTTCATTGCACGGTCCTATATAACAATAAAGTAGCAGGTGTTTTAAAATCATAATTTTACGTCAAAAAATAGTTCAACTGCTATACACTATTTGTTGATTTATGCCTATAACTGTGCCAAATATAAGACATAAAATATATCTATTCCGAGATTTATCGGCATATAGTTTATAAAAAAATATAAACAAAAATATTGAAACAATAAAAGGGAGAGAAGCATGAAGCTTAACTTTAAAAAATCTGTACTTGCACTAACGATGATGGCCACTGGCCTTGTATCATCAGGCGCAAGTGCAGAGGTAATGGACACCTCAAATGGTGAATGGCCACATTATACGGGAGACGTTAAAGGATCCCGTTATTCACCGCTTGATCAAATTAATGCAGATAACTTTGAAGACCTCGAACTTGCTTGGTCATTTTCAACAAAAAATCTAGGTACTCGTGCTGAATATAAGCTTGAAGCAACACCGATTATGATTGATGGCACACTTTATACCACAGCAGGAACACGCCGCACGGCAATTGCTCTTGATGGTGTAACAGGTGAGCTTAAATGGATGCACAGCATCGAAGAAGGTCTTCGTGGCGGCATGGCCCCACGCCAGCTTTCTGGTCGTGGATTATCTTATTGGTCCGATGGTAACGGTGATGACCGCGTATTATATGTGACAACAGGTTACAAACTTATTGCCTTAAACGCCCACACCGGCGTTCCAATTGATACATTCGGTACGGACGGTAACGGCATTCTTGATTTAAAAATCGGTGCCGTTCAAGGTAATGAAGTTCAGATTGATCTGGTCACAGGTGAAATTGGCCTCCATGCTACACCAACGGTTGTCGGTGATATTATCATCGTCGGTTCTGCCATGAAAGAAGGCATGACCATTGATAATTATAACAATACCAAAGGTCTGGTCCGTGCGTTTGATGTTCGTACAGGTAAGAAAGTCTGGCAGTTTGACCCGATCCCACGCCCTGGCCAATTTGGTAATGATACATGGCTTGATAATTCATGGGAAAGAAACGGTAACGCCGGTGTCTGGACACAAATTACAGTCGACGAGAAAAATGAACTTGTTTTCTTATCCATTGAAAGCCCTTCATCAGATTTTTACGGTGGACATCGTCCCGGTAATAACCTGTTTGGTGAAAGCATCGTTGCCGTTGATCTCAACACTGGTGAATATAAATGGCATTTCCAAATCGTGCATCATCCAATCTGGGACCATGACCTGTCATCCGCACCACTTGTAATGGATGTGGAAATTGATGGCGAAATGCGTGAAATTCTAGCTGTACCTACAAAACAAGCATTCGTATATGTATTTGACCGTATTACAGGTGTTCCAATTTGGCCAATTCCAGAAGTTGCCGTACCTGTTGGCGATGTCCCTGGCGAATGGTACTCACCAACTCAACCACGTCCATCAGCCGACCTTATGTATGGTCGTCCGGAACTTAATGTTCCAGAAGATCTAATCGACTTTACCCCTGAAATGCGTGCACAGGCTCTTAAAAACCTTGAACGCTGGGTTTGGAAAGACGGCACATTATACAATCCCCCTATTACTGGCGACGTAAACGGTATGCTGGGTGCGATCAACCTTGGTAATGCATCGGGCGGTACAAACTGGCCGGGCGGCGCATTCGATCCTGAAACGGGTATCGTATACGCACCAGCGGCCACATCATATATTGGCGGCATTTCACTTTCTCCTCCACCTGAGGGTTATTCTAACGTGAACTACATTCGTGGTCGTACGGGCGAACCATTCCGCATGATCACTGCTGCTGGAACCGGTCAAAATCCTGACGCACCAAAAGAAGTAAACTATCCCGTTTATAAAGGTCCACGTGTAACCGTGCCTTCATTAAATGTTGACGGACTTTCAATATTGAAACCGCCTTATGGCATACTTGCAGCCATCGACATGAAAATCGGTAAAGTTTTATGGCGCGTTCCACACGGCGAAACACCAGACAATGTGCGTTTTCATGCAAAACTTAAAGGCATGGATATCCCTCGCACAGGACAACGTGCAAATGTTGGCATGATCGTCACAAAAACATTGGCGATTGTTGGTGATATGCTTGTAACAAACCCGGGCGACCGTGAACGCGGTGCTATGCTTCGTGCCTATGATAAAATGACCGGCGATCAGGTTGGTGAAGTTTGGATGCCTGCGGGTCAATCCGGTTCACCAATGACATACAGCATTGACGGCAGACAATATATTATTGTTTCCGTTAGTGGTGGTGCCTATGCTGGTGAGTTTAGAGCATACGCTTTACCTGAAGATTAATGATAATAGCCAAGGGGGTTATAACTGATCCCCTTGGGCACTTTGAAATGATGAGAATAAAATGACACTAAAATATAAATTATCACTAATTGCCGCCGCGAGCTTATTTGGACTTTCTTTTGTCAGTTCTGCAACGGCGCAGGGTGTAAATGTTTGGGACGGCGTTTATACAAAAGCACAAGCAGAAAAAGGCGAGCAACTTTATCAAGAACGTTGTTCCTCCTGTCACGGTGTACAAATGCAAGGCATCGAAGAAGCCCCGACCCTTAAACAGGGAGCATTCGTCTATAACTGGGACGGTATGCCGGTCAG
>JAESUD010000168.1 GCA_016763335.1 Emcibacteraceae bacterium
TGTCGCACCAGGAAATGGAATTATAGTTCCCGATCATGATATAAATAATGGTTCTGAATATATTTCAATATCCGGCACATCAGCATCGACCGCGCAAATATCCGGGATAGCTGCCCTGCTTATTGAAGCATTCCCCAATTTAACGGCGGCACAGGTTGCCGACTTATTATTCACGACCGCAACCGACCTAGGGGCACCAGGAACAGACGTTATATATGGACGCGGTCTTGTTAACGTCGCACAAGCATTCACAGCACAAGGTCAGCTTTCTGTTGCAGGAACAGGGTTTTCCGCAGCCGCCAACATCGGTACAGTGCAAAATGTTAGTCAACAAAACCTAATCTTTTCTGGTGGAGCATTTGGTGCGGATATATCATTTTCGACAGCCACCGAAAATATAATGGTTCTTGACAAATATGATCGATCATTCAGTCTAGATTTGTCAAAAGGTATATATACCCAGCAACCAACCATAAATATCGAAGGTTTTATGAATAATAGTTTATCAAGCCATTATCAGAATGTCAGGGTCAATGATAAAACAACTATAAAGCTCGCCTGGCGCCATGACAATCGCTTTGCAGATATTGATAAGCGTTATTTTGCAAATCATTTGGGACGGGAACGTAAGGCTGAAAACCTTCGCATGTCGCTTTCTTATATGATTAATGATCAACAAATTGCCCGTATGTCATCCGGCATGTCTATCGCCGAAATGACAGAAGATTACCGACCGGATGATTATATTGCACAGGGAAAGCACGGCTTTGCTTCTTTATTATCCTCCTCGTCGTCGCGGGCCATTTCATATAAATCTTTGGTTGGCAAGAAGAGCAGCTTTGAGATGACATTTGCTACTGGGAAATATGATTTTGCCAAAGAATTATTTGCCAATAAAATAACGGTAAAAAATACGGTCCTTCTCAACCGCCTCACTCATCATGTTAACGCAAATATGACCCTTAGCCTTGATGTTGGTTTGCTTGAGGAAAAAGGTAGTGTGCTAGGGGCAATTTCCCGTGGGGCTCTTGAAATAGGCAGTGGGGCAAGCACCGCATTTATAGGCGCAAAAATAAACTTTAACTTATCAAGTGATACACAGTTTTTTGCCAATGCGTCCTACGGCATAACAGATGTAAAACAAAGCAGTCAAAGCATCCTTGGAAACTTAAGCACCTTAAAGTCGTACAGTTATCTCATGGGGATTAAATCAAATGACCTGTTATTTAATAATGACCAAATATCATTTTCCTTTAGCCAACCACTTAGATTATCCAGTGGAGACGCTATAATAAGCAATGCTGTATCGCGCAATTATAATACAAATCAATTTATTATGTCTTATGATAGATTTTCTTTAAAACCGGGCGGTACGGAACGTGATTTTGAAATGTCATATTCCCTTGCAAATATTTACGGTGCAAAAATTCGTTTCAACTTGCTCTATCAACTTAACCCCGGGCATGTAAAATCAATAAACAGCGCAACAAGTGTCCTTGTTCGCTTAGGGTCGGCATTTTAATGAATGATATTTTAAGTCTGAGCAAAGCGAGAAAGAAGAAAACTCGCGCTGAAAAAGAAAAAAGCGCTGAACAAAACCGTGTAAAATTCGGGCGGACAAAAGCGGAAAAGAAACTGGCAAGTGCAAAGCGCAAGAAAACGTCAGATAATCTATCGGCACATAAGCGCGATAATTAATTTGCTTTATAATATTCCGGCAAAAACTGTTTAACCACTTCACTATCCTCGGCCCAAGCATGGCAACTGTTTAAGACAATTGGTTTTGCGTGTGCAGCGCTCTCTTTATTCATTTTGGCATTCTTCTGCATATTACCCATGAGTGTTTGAAACGAAACCGTTGCGATGGGGCCTAGTAACTCAGTAATATGTGTGCAGCCAAGTTTGCCCTTAACTTTTTCATTAATGGCGCGGCGCCACCCGCGACCGATACGGATACCTTTTAATTCCTTATAGGCAGCCGTAATAGTTGGGCACATCTCAAATGGGCTATTATCGGTAACCGCTTCCACGTCAATGACCATAAATGTCTGATCAACCGTTAGCCGCACCCACATTTCATGAATTGGATCACCGGATTTTATACCGTCTCTCCATTTGTTTTCAATATCATATGTCTTAATATCGGTTAAATGGGCTTCAATATCCCATAATCCGTCATCCCGGATATATCCGTTAAGTTCAATGGCACGTGTATGTATTTTTTTACGTGCGGCTGGCGCTGATAATGGCATTGTCGGCCCTTTAACATTAAAGTTAACCTTCTTATATCTTATGAATTTAAAATAGTCATGGTAAACTCGCATTATTTAGTCTATCTGATGCCTAAATAATGGAAAGATATTATGACCAAGAAAGCAGTGATACTCCTTAGTGGTGGCCTTGATAGCTCAACCTGTGTTGCGATTGCAAAATCACAAGACTTTGATGTATACGGTCTTAGCTTTCGGTACGGCCAACGCGGATCATACGAACTTGACGCCGCCGCCGCAGTGGCAAAAGCCATGCATATAAAAAAACATGTAATCATTGATATTGACCTGCGCGCTTTTGGTGGATCGGCCCTTACCGCGGATATTGACGTGCCAAAAGGCCGCACCACTGATGAAATGGAAGATGAAATTCCCGTTACATATGTACCCGCAAGAAACACTATTTTCCTATCCTTTGCCCTTGCCTACGCTGAAACCTTGCAAAGTGATGATATTTTCATTGGTGTAAATGCCCTTGATTATAGTGGGTATCCGGATTGCCGCCCTGAATATATTGCCTCTTTCCAAGATATGGCCCGCCTCGCCACAAAAATTGGCGTTGAAAATGATCAAGGTGTACGCATAAATACGCCGCTTATTGATATGACAAAGGCAGAAATCATTAAACTAGGGTTGAAACTCGGCGTTGATTATGCCCTAACAACTAGCTGTTATGATCCTGATGAAGCGGGTGTCGCCTGCGGCGAATGTGACAGCTGTCTGTTACGTTTGAAAGGTTTTGAGCAAGCAGACAAGCACGACCCCATCAGGTATCAAACATGACCTATTCCGTTAAAGAGTTATTCTATACCCTGCAAGGCGAAGGCGCGCATACCGGAAGACCCGCTGTATTTTGCCGCTTTTCAGGCTGTAATTTATGGAGCGGCTTAGAGAAAGACCGTCAAAAAGCCAAATGTAATTTCTGCGACACTGATTTTATCGGCACAAATGGTGAAAATGGCGGAAAGTTTAAAACAGACGAATTACTGGCACAAAAAGCACTGTCCTTATGGCCCGGCGGCGGCATGCCTTACATTGTCTGCACTGGCGGCGAGCCCTTGCTACAACTTGATGTCGCACTTATAAGAGCCTTTCACAAGGTCGGTTTTGAGGTTGCGGTTGAAACAAACGGCACCATAAAATCTCCTGTAGAATTAGACTGGGTGTGTGTCAGTCCAAAAATACTGGATGAACTGGTTCAAACTACTGGAAATGAATTAAAACTTGTCTACCCGCAAGACAACGTCCAGCCGGAGGATGTAGAGCATTTGAAATTTGATCATTATTATTTGCAACCAAAAGATGAAGACGGCGCAGATCATACAGATGCGGTTATTGACTATTGCAAAGCCAATCCAAAATGGAAATTAAGTCTTCAAACTCATAAAATCATCGGAATTTCTTAAGATAATATTTAACTAGCTTTAACCGGCTCTTTACGGAATATTGCAAAGCCCATTGAAGCGATAATCAACGCGACAATGAAATTCATGTAATTGAGGAATGCCCAAGGCATATAATCAAGCACCGGAACCCCCATAACCCCTGCATAATAAGCGCCGCCAAGTGACCATGGCATAAGCGGCGTGATCAAAGTAGTACTTTCCTCGACTGTACGCGAAAGCATGCGTCTTTTAAGGCCCATTTCATCGTATTTTTTCTTAAATAACTGTGATGTCAGCACGATAGATATATAAGATTGCCCCGTACCTATACTACAGATAATCCCCGTCATCATGGTCGCAAATAATAGCGAAACAACAGATTTCAAATGCTGCAATATTCCCTGTAACAATGATGTCAGATAACCTATTTTATCTAAAAGACCACCAAGCGCCATGGCAAAAAGCGCAATCGAAAAAGTGCTCATCATGCTCATAATGCCACCACGGTTTAACAACATATCAAGATCTGCATGACCAGTACTGGCCTTATAACCGCTTTGTAAACTTGTTAATATTGATAATATTTCATGGTTCTGCTGAACGACAGCAATAATAATTGCCACGAATGAACTGGCAATCATTGATGGCTCGGCAGGTATTTTATTAATGCTCATCCCAAACAAAACAATTATAGGTAAAAACCCCCATAAACTAACATTGTAATGGCTCTTAATGGCGGCCTGGAATATCTCAATATCATTTGTCGCGAGAATTTCCGCAGAATATTGAAATCCGATAAACGTAAAGATTATCAAACATAAAATATATGTGGGAATTGTGGTATAAAGCATGGATTTAATATGGGTGTATAAATCGGTTTCCGCTGATATTGCCGCAAGGTTCGTTGTATCGGAAAGCGGTGACATTTTATCGCCGAAGCTTGCCCCCGCGATCACCATTCCGGCAACAATAGGTAGTGGAACCCCCATTGCTGCGCCAACGCCGATCAAGATCACCCCAGCCGTTGCCACCGTGCCCATAAGGGTTCCCACAGAAACCGACATAAAACTACAAAGCAAAAGCCCGGCCGGAAGAAAGACGGCTGGGTGTATAAGATCAAGACTATAATAAACAATACTGGCAATCGTCCCGCTCTCAAGAAACGCCGCGAGCACAATACCGATCAGAATAAAAAACATAGGCGGCCCCAAGGCCCCGCGATATACCGTCTGACATCACCTGTTTAATTTGTTTGAACTTATATCCAAGGCTATATGTATGAAGGCAGGTCCAGATAATACTTAAAATAAGCAACACATGAATGCTTACTTTAAATTTTATAACGCCGACAACAATCATTACCAATATGCCGCCAAAGCATATCAATGCCTGCCAAAAACTTGGAATTTTCAATTCACTCAAAATATTTCCTCGCCCTAATATTTTTTTGTTATGACATAACCTTATAGAGGAAAGAAAAATATTTCAAATTTTTTATTGTTTATGAAACGCAGAGGAAATTAAGACCAGCCCTCCAGCACATATTTACCAATGGCGCGACCTTCTTCGATCGTCGCATGGACTTTACGCATGTTATCCGCATTTATCGGGCTAACAACTTCAGCCACAGTCGTGATTAATTCACCACTATCAATCATTGCCGCTGTTTCTGATAATAATGCATTTATTTCATCCATATCATCGGTTTGATGCATGGAACGGGTAAACATAAATTCAAATGCGAATGAAGCACTTTTTAATTTTAATAGATCAAGATTACTATCTTCAAAGAAATCAACAATCGTGCAGATTTTTCCTTGTGGTTTAATCACATCGGTAATGGTTTTCCAGTATCCGGCAATATTAGTAAGGCAAAGCACATAATCCACTTGCGGATGGCCAAGGGCGTCAAGCTGTTCTGAAATATCTTCATAATGATTTATAACATCATCAGCACCGCGCGCGCGACACCAATCAGCACTTTCTGGGCGTGATGCTGTGGCAATAACATTTAAATTCGCCAGCTTTTTTGCAAGCTGAATGGCGATTGACCCAACGCCGCCTGCACCACCAATCATCAGTATTGTTTTGCCGGCATCATTACCGTCCTTTGAAACACCAAGTCTTTCAAATATTGCTTCCCATGCTGTAATTGTTGTTAATGGAAGTGCGGCACTTTCAGCAAAACCAAGACTTGTTGGTTTCTTTGCGGCAATTCTTTCATCAACCAGTTGATACTCACTATTTGAGCCGGGTTTTGTAATGCAGCCAGCATAATATACCTCATCACCAACAACAAAACCGTTTACATCATCACCAACCGCCGTGACCACACCGGCAGCATCCCAACCAAGAACACGCATTGTTTCATCAGGGTGGGGGCGTTTACGCACTTTGGTATCAACCGGATTAACGGAAATGGCTTTAACTTCAACAAGCAGGTTGCGTCCGCTTGCTTCTGGCTTATCTATTTCTAAATCCAAAAAGGCTTCATCTTCGTTTACGGCTAGGGCTTTATATGATCCAACGGCTTTCATTATTTATCCTATTTTTTCTTTGGTTATTTGTTGCCACATTTATATACATAATCTGTGTTAAAACATCAGTGTTTTTTTATAAAATGCTTTTTTTATTTCTATATTTCTGTTTAATTGAACACATCAAAATATAATACATCAAGGAACTCATCACATTATGAAGAATATAGCCATCGCGACTATCGCATTTTTTATGACTTTTTTACCGACCCATGCCCAGCAAACATTGGAAGACATGATTTTACCACTTCGTGAACGTGCAAAAATAATGGATGATTTATTAAAAGATCGCCTTGATACACTTGTGCCCATGTTAATGCGCCGTGAAGCCATTGACGCATGGGTGATCATTTCCCGTGAATATAATGAAGATCCGGTTCTTAAAACCATGCTGCCGGCAACATGGTTAAGCGCAAGACGCCGTACGGTATTAATTTTCCTAGACCACGGAGCAGAAAATGGTGGCGTTGAACGGATTGCCGCCGCCCGTTACGGCGTTGGTGATATATTCGAAGGCGGTTGGAACCCAGACGAAGAACCAGACCAATGGCGCCGTATCGCCCAGATTATGGACGAATTTAATCCTAAAAAAATTGCCCTTAATTATTCCGACGACTGGGCCCATGCGGACGGCTTAACTTATTCTGAACAACGTGATTTCATTGCCAATATTCCCGACAGATTACGCACACGTATAGTTTCCGCTGAAAAACTTTCCGTTGGTTGGTTAGAAACCCGTACAGATAAAGAAATGATCATCTATGAAGATGTTATGAAAATCGCCCACGGCATCATCGCCGAAGGGTTTAACGGCAAAGTAATCACCCCCGGCACTACCACAACTGATGACCTTGTTTGGTGGTACAGACAACGCATTAATGACCTTGGGCTTGCGACATGGTTCCATACCAGCATATCCGCCCAACGTTCCGATGCCTCAACCGCCCATATCAAAACCAATAACCTGGATGCTAATATACTTTATAAAGGCGATAACGTTCATATTGATTTTGGTATTTCCTATCTTGATCTTCAAACCGATACTCAGCAAAATGCCTATATCCTGCGCGACGATGAAACAGACGTGCCGGAAGCCTTAAAAATTGCCCTCAAAGGCGGCAATCAACTTCAAGATATGTTGACAGGTAATTTTCAAATTGGCCGTACTGGAAATGAAATTCTTAAATTAACCCGTGATCAATCAATTGCCGCTGGCATTGGCCCTATCATATATACTCACCCAATAGGCCTTCACGGTCATGCAGCGGGAACAACCATCGGCATGTGGGATAAACAGGACGGCGTACCAGGAAGCGGTGATTACCCAATGCATGCAAACACCGTATATTCCATCGAACTCACCGCCCTTGTTGATGTACCCGATAGCTGGAGCACTAAACCAATGCGAATGATGTTAGAGCAAGACGGGCATTATGACGGCAGCACATTTCGTTATATAGCCGGACGACAAACCGAGTATCACATCATTGATCCAAAAGACGGGCAAGCGGACGAATAAATATGAAACTGTTTAAATCAGTCATAATCATTAGCCTATTACCGCTATTTGCATGGGCAGACGATATTAGCAGTCAGAAAATTGACAGTATCGTTGAAGATGTCATGACTATTTTTTCTGTACCCGGCATATCGGTTGGTGTCATTCAAAATGGTAAAGTCACCCACGCAAAAGGATATGGCGTTCGCGCCATAACGGGTGACGGCATGGTGGACGTGGATACATATTTCGGCATTGCCTCAAATAGCAAAGGGTTTACCGCAACTGCCCTCGCCTTGCTGGTTGAAGACGGTAAAATTAAATGGGATGATCCGGTTAAAAAACATCTGTCGGAATTTAAGCTCTGGGATTCTTATATCACCGATAACTTTTCCATACGCGACCTTCTATCACATCATACCGGCCTTCCGCTTGGCTCAGGTGATTTGATGTGGTGGCCTGACGCAAATTATCAACCGGATGAAATTATCCGTAAAATGCGCTATTTAAAACCCAATCGTGGGTTTCGAACAACTTATGAATATAATAATTTGCCATTCATTGTCGCCGGGGCACTTATTCCTGCTGTAACCGGGAAATCATATGAGGATTTTTTACAGCAACGGATATTTGAGCCGCTTAACATGGATCGTTGCACTGCTAATACCCCCCTCATGGCGAATGATAATAATATAGCAGTGCCCCACGCCGTGCTCGATGGTTCCTTAAAACAAATAAAAAGATACCTTGTGATTGATAGTGTGGCGGGGTCGATGGCGGCTGCGGGCATTCAATGTTCCCTCGATGATCTTCTTAAATGGCAAATGATGCATATAAACCACGGACAAGGTTTTATGAATAGGAATAGCCATGATGCCCTTTGGCAGGTTAATACCGCTATGAATGTTGATGAAAAACAAATGATACAAGATAAAACTCATTTTCGTGGATACGGCCTCGGTTTTAGCTTAAATGATTATCATGGTGTTAAGGTCATCTCACACGGCGGTGCGCTTATTGGAATGTATTCAAACCTTACCATGGCGCCGGAAATAGGTTTTGCTATTACCATAGTAACCAATCAACAATCCGGTGCCGCCTATACCGCTATAAAAAATCAGATACTAAATTATGTTTTGGACGTTGCTAACCCTGTAACAACAACAGAGATATTCATGAGTGTCGAAAAATCCCGCTTGAATGAACAACAATTAAGCGGGGACGGTCGCCCTGCCCTTGAGTTTGATAAGTATGTCGGCATCTATAATGATCATTGGTGGGATGATGTTGAAATTTCTAAAAATGACAATGGGCTGTATTTTAGTTCTAAACGTTCGCCTAGTTTACGCGGTAAATTAATCCATTTTGAAGCCAATGTTTTTATTGTTCGCTGGGATGACCGTAACCATGAGGCCGATGCCTATGTTTATTTTTCCATAGACAATAATGATCAAATAAATGGTTTTACAATGAAGGCTGTATCAACTAGAACCGATTTCAGTTATGATTTTCATCATATCAATATGATTAAACGTTAGGGGTATTAAGTGAAGAAAGGAACAAAAAGGTATTTTTACCTTGGCTTTGGTTGGCTGATGTTTGCTCTTGGCTTTATTGGTGCTTTTTTGCCGGTTTTACCAACCGTACCGCTTATGATACTTGCTCTTTGGGGCTTCTCGAATGGTTCTGAAAAATTGCATGGCTGGTTATATAATCACCCAAAATTCGGACAAAGTCTTAGGGATTGGGATAAACATCGTATGATCCCGGTCAAAGCAAAAATCATGTCAATTAGTATGATGAGTTTAAGCGCAACATATATGATTTTCTTTTCCGGCGTTCCTACATATGCATTAATTTGTGCACTCGGGCTCATGGCATATGGCGCTATTTATGTGCTTACAAAAACCAGCCACATCATTGCAAGCACTGAGGAAGAAGTTAAAGAAGTAAAAAAACCGGAAGAAACTACCCCTCCTCAAGAATCATAAAATAATCTGCCCGCTCGTAGGGTGTGTTTTTTGGCGCAGGTACTTCTTTAAATCCCATTTTTTTATAAAGTGTAATCGCCGGTACCAGGCTGCTGTTGGTTTCAAGAAAAAGCTCTGTACCGCCTCGGGCCTTATATCGTTCAAGAATTTTTCTTACCAATATATTTCCTATTCCAAGTCCTTTGGCTTCTGGTAGCACACCCATTTTGCTTAACTCAAATCTGGTTCCATCGTGATATTTAAGAGCAATCACGCCTACTGGTTTACCATCAAGCAAGGCAAAATAAATTTCACCACCCTTGTTAAGTATATATTTTTCGGGGTTATTTAATGCCACTAAATCGGCATGTTCCATAATGAATAATTCATCGATCCATTGCTTGTTAATATAACACCAGTCATCGCGGTATTTAACATCAAAAGCAACCATTTCAACCTTTCCTGCATGATTGGATTTTTTATTTTCGGCGTAACGTTTTGTAAATGATTTGCGTTTTAAGGCTCGCTCATAATCGGTGAAGGCTGATAAAATATTAGTATTACATTCATCAAGAACTGTCTGCATGGATATTTTACAGGTTTTCCATATTGGTTTTAAGGTTTTTACAAGTTCGTCACCTTGCTTGGTAAGACTAACAATTTTGCTTCTAGCATCCTTACCGGGCTTTAGGGATAATATATCTTTTGCGGCCATTTTTTTCACTGTCTGACTTATAGCAGAATGTGATAAACCGCTTAATTGTTGAATTTCAGCGAGGCTAATCGGGCCTTTATTGACCAGTGAATAAATGATCGGAAATTCACGCACGCTCATATCCACCCCTTCAGCACTGTATAACTTATCCATTTCAGTGCTTAAAAGTTCGTATATACGTCGACATCTTGTGCCAATGCCAATTTCAAGAAAAAGTTCTTCGTTCATTACCACTCTCAATTTATATTATTATTTATATAATTGATAATATAATAACGAACTCAGCCATATCAAGTATTATAAGTTAAAGTAAATTCTTATATTTAACATTAAGATTAAACATTAAAACACAACATGCATCACCAAGAAAAAGTATCAATTGCCCCTTATTGTTTCAA
>JAESUD010000169.1 GCA_016763335.1 Emcibacteraceae bacterium
ATCAGGATAAAGGGTTCCCTGCGCAAGGAAATCAGCGCCACCGATTTTTTCTGCTTCTGCTTCAAATACATCAATGAAAAGACCACCAATAATTTTACGTTTCTTTTCCGGGTCATCAACTCCCGCCAACTTACCAAGGAACATTTCCTCTGCATCGACATGAACCAATTTAATATGATAATGTTCACGAAATAATGTTACCACTTCATCGGCTTCATTGGCCCGCATTAAGCCGTGGTCAACAAATACACAGGTAAGCTGATCGCCGATCGCTTCATGAAGAAGTACCGCAACCACCGAACTATCGACACCACCAGAAAGGCCGCAAATAACCTTACCGTCGCCGACTTGTTCACGAATTTTGGCAATTTCAGTTTCCCTGAATGATGCCATTGTCCAATCACCAGAACATCCGACAATATTTTTTACAAAATTCGAAAGTAGCTTCGCGCCGTCAAGTGTATGAACCACTTCCGGATGGAACTGAACACCGTATATTTTCTTTTCTTCGTTGGCAATGGCCGCATATGGCGCATTACCACTGGTGGCGATTACTTCAAACCCTTCGGGAATGGCGTCAATTTTATCGCCGTGGCTCATCCATACCTGATGGTTAGTCCCCACATCCCAAAAACCATCAAATAGCGGGCTATGTTTTTTAATATCAATAAACGCACGACCGAATTCACGTTCATCTGATGTTTCAACACGTCCACCCATTTGTTCACAAATGGTTTGTTCACCGTAACAAATTCCTAAAATCGGCACACCCATTTTAAATACAGCTTCTGGTGCTCGCGGTGTATCAATATCATAAACAGAATTAGGTCCGCCGGAAAGAATTATACCCTTGGGGTTAAATTCTTCAAGAATTTCTTCCGCTTTATTAAAAGGAATAATTTCTGAATAAACACCCGTTTCACGAACACGTCTTGCGATAAGCTGGGTAACTTGTGAGCCAAAATCAATAATTAAAATACGATCGGTCATAATTTCAAATCATCACTTTCTTTAGTATTAGGGGCTTTATTGTCTGGATTCATATTCTGTTTCTCGATAATTGCGACAAAAAATCCATCAGTTCCGCGGCTAAAAGGGCTTAATTGCAAAGTACCTTCAAGGGACTCTATGCCATTTTTTCGAATTGGGACCAGTTTTGCGTCATCATGTGAATTTAAAAAACCGCTTATTTGTTCTTCATTTTCTGATTTTAAAATGGAACATGTCATATAGGCGACTCTGCCACCCACTTTTACCGCGTCCCATGCTTCGGATAGCAATTCTTTTTGCGTCTTTACATACCCTTCAACAGTTTCAGAACTAATGCGCCAACGACTTTCAGGATTTCGCCGCCAAGTTCCCGTACCTGTACAAGGTACATCTAGGATCACTCGGTCCATTTTTCCCTTAAACTCATCGAGTTTGGCGGCTCGGTTTCTTGTTGTTAAAACAAAAGATTGAAAAATATGATGTTTTGATCTTTTTGCACGTACTTTTAAGTCTTTAAGTCGATTTTCACTAATATCAAACGCGTAAATCTGACCCTTATTTTTCATATATCCAGCAGCAGCAAGGGCTTTACCGCCCGCACCAGCACAAAGGTCCATGACCTGTTGCCCCGGCTTAAGTTCAACATATTTCACAGCAAGTTGTGCCGCTTCATCTTGAATTTCCACAAGCCCTTGACGGTAAATTGGCCAGTCACGAATTTGCTGTTGCTCATCAAGGATTATCGCACTATTTGCATGAATTCCCCGCTCGTATCCAATGCTTTTATCCACAAGATATTCAAGAATTTTTTCCGCATTTCGAGCAATCCGTAATGTAAGCGGCGCCCGTTCATTAAGGGCGATCATTTCCTGAACAAATTTATCGCCAAACCTATCTTTTAAATCACTTTCAAGCCATTTTGGATAGTTCAGTCTGTGATGTTCTTCAACTTCTGCGGAAACATCCGCTAAAAATTTAACCTCATCTTCTGTAAACGCATCCGGCGCGTGGTTTTCGCCGGTAAAATACTGCGCCGGATCATCTTCCGTCAGTTTAAGTTCTGCCATCACCATGCGGCGTGCTTGACCGTTTGAAATGTCCGACAAATACCCCCATCTACGTATAATATCATATAATAAATTTGTAACACGGCGGCGATCTTTTGATCCTGCATAGCGTCTTGTCGTAAAATATTTACGTGTCAAAACATCGGCGGCAGGGCCATTTTCTTTTAAAGAAACAGCGACCTGTTCCGTAAGGTCAATTACGGCTTCAATTCTTGCGGATGGTAACATTTCCGGCTCCTAATTCGATGGGTAGTTGGGCGATTCACGAGTGATTGTCACATCATGAACATGACTTTCTCGTAGTCCCGCACCAGATATTTTAACAAATTCGGCATTTGCATGAAAGTCATTAATGGTCTTGCTACCCGTATACCCCATTGCGGCTTTAAGGCCACCAACTAATTGATGGATCATATTGCCCGTTGGACCTTTATAAGGCACCTGTCCTTCAATTCCTTCGGGAACAAGCTTAAGACTGTCCGATACATCTTCTTGGAAATAACGGTCGGCAGAACCACGGGACATAGCACCGAGTGAGCCCATACCACGGTATGATTTATAAGAACGGCCATGATGAAGAAACACCTCACCCGGCGCATCTTCGGTTCCAGCAAGTAATGAACCAACCATAACCGCCGCAGAACCAGCAGCAATCGCCTTGGCAATATCGCCAGAAGTTTTTAATCCGCCGTCTGCAATGATGCTAATACCTGCTTTATCGGCAACTTCAACCGCATCAAGAATAGCGGTTAATTGCGGAACACCAACGCCTGCAACGATGCGGGTTGTGCAAATTGATCCGGGCCCAATGCCCACTTTAACAACATCTGCACCGGCATCAATAAGCGCCTTTGTGCCAGAACCCGTTGCCACATTACCGCCGGAAAGCTGGATATTCGGATATGCTTTTTCAATCCTTGTGATCGTATCAAGAACAGCCTTTGAATGACCGTGGGCCGTATCAACCACCAAAAAGTCAACCCCGGCATCTATCAACGCCTCTGCCCGTTCAAACCCGTCGTCGCCAACCG
>JAESUD010000170.1 GCA_016763335.1 Emcibacteraceae bacterium
CGTTTTTCGGCATCCAGCAATTCAAACAGAATCAGTTTTTCAGTGTGGTCCGGTTGAGCGGGATAGCCCGGAGCCGGTCGAATTCCCCGGTACTTTTCGCCTACCAATTCGTCCAGTTTCAGATTTTCTGTAAGGCCATAAACCCATTCATCTCGTACTTGTTTGTGCATGTATTCGGCAAGCGCTTCGGCCAAACGGTCACCGACGGCTTTTACGAGGATCGCATTGTAGTCGTCAAGCTGTTTTTCAAAACTTCCTGCCAACTCTTCCACTTCCGCACCTGTGGTCAGGGCAAATCCTCCCAGATAATCAGCGCGTCCGGAAGCTTTGGGTGCGATAAAGTCGGACAAGGCCTGATTCGGTTTGTCGTCGGCTTTGGCTGTTTGTTGACGTAAAGTGTGAAAAGTTGTTTGAACTTTTTTACGGGACTCATCGGTGTAAATCAGGATATCGTCGCCTTCACTGTTTGCAGGGAAAAAACCGATCACGGCTTTTGGCTGGAATCTCCGGTTTTCAACAATATCTCTCAAAAGAGTTTGGGCGTCCTCAAATAGTTTACCGGCTTCTGTTCCCAATTTTGGATCTGCAAGAATTTTGGGGTAGCGCCCTTTCATTTCCCAAGTGTAAAAGAATGGTGTCCAGTCGATATACTCTATCAGGGTTTCCACTTCAACTTCAAAATCTCTCAATCCGAGAAAAGCCGGTTTGTCAATCACACAATTACTCCAGTCAATAGGTGTTCGATTCTCGCGTGCGTTTTTAAGGGACAGTAATTTACGTTCGCTATTCCGATCATGATAAGCTTTTCTACGTCGTTCATGTTCTTCAAGCAGTTCCTGTGCGGCTTGTTCTTTACTGCCGGGATTCAATAATTTACTGATAACTCCGGCGGCTCTTGACGCATCCGGGACATAGGCCACAGGCTGGTCATAGTGCGGAGCGATCTTGACTGCAGTGTGTACTGGACTTGTGGTAGCGCCGCCGATTAAAAGCGGCAGGTTGAAACCTTCACGTTTCATTTCGCTTGCAACATGCACCATTTCGTCCAGTGACGGTGTGATCAATCCTGAAAGCCCAATTAAATCCGCTTGATGTTCGCGTGCGATTTCCAATATTTTTTCACATGGCACCATCACTCCCAAATCGATGACTTCGTAATTGTTGCAACCCAGAACGACGCCAACAATATTTTTACCAATATCATGAACATCGCCCTTTACGGTTGCCATCAAAATTTTGCCGTTTGATGATGACTGGGCGCCGTCTTTCTCTTCTTCAATATACGGCATCAAATAAGCCACGGATTGTTTCATCACGCGCGCTGATTTTACCACCTGCGGCAGGAACATCTGGCCGGAACCAAAAAGATCACCAACTACGTTCATTCCGTCCATTAACGGGCCCTCGATCACTTCAATGGGTCGGTCAAATTTTTGCCGCGCTTCTTCCGTGTCTTCAATAATGAAAGCGGTGTTTCCTTTCACCAAAGCATATGACAGGCGTTTTTCAACGGTGCCTTTACGCCATTCGAGGTCTTCTTTCTTTACCTCGCCTTTTACGCCTTTATATTTATCGGCCACTTCAAGCAGCCTGTCCGTTGCATCATCGCGGCGGTTAAGGATCACGTCCTCAACGCGTTCGCGAAGTTCAGCTGGAATTTCCGAATATACCGTCATCATGCCGGCATTAACGATGCCCATATCCATTCCCGCCTGAATGGCATGATATAAAAACACGCTATGCATGGCTTCCCGGACCGGATTATTGCCGCGAAACGAAAATGATACGTTGCTGACGCCGCCGGAAACATGGCAATGAGGCAGGTTAGCGGTAATTTTCCGCGTTGCTTCAATAAAATCAACGCCGTAATTATTATGTTCTTCAATCCCTGTTGCCACAGCAAAAACATTGGGATCAAATATGATGTCCTCAGGCGAAAAACCGACTTTTTCAGTAAGAACTTTATAAGACCGTTCGCAAATATTATATTTTCGCTCTAGCGTATCTGCCTGTCCGGTTTCATCAAATGCCATCACAACCGCTGCCGCACCATAACGTTTTATAAGCTTGGCTTGATTGATAAAGTTTTCTTCGCCTTCTTTTAAGGAAATACTATTGACGATTGCTTTACCCTGAATACATTTGAGCCCTGCTTCGATCACTGACCATTTTGGGCTATCAACCATGATCGGCACCCGTGAAATATCCGGTTCAGAAGCAATAAGGTTTAAAAACCTGACCATTGCCGCCTGACTATCAAGCATCGCTTCATCCATATTAATATCAATGATCTGCGCGCCTGCCTCAACCTGTTGCAGAGCAACCGCTAACGCTTCATCAAATTCATCATTTAAAATAAGCTTTTTGAACTTTGCCGATCCGGTAACATTGGTGCGCTCACCGATATTGATAAAAATACCCCGTGGGGATTTATTGGGTGTTTCAGTCATGTCAAATTACCTTAAATGGTTCAAGGCCACTAAGGCGCATATGGGGTTCAATTTCAGGGACTTTACGTGGTGCAATACCCGCAATACCCTGCGCAATGGCACGAATATGGTCTGGACGCGTGCCGCAACACCCCCCAACAATATTTAGAAAACCACTTGTTGCCCATTCTTTAAGCTGTGTGGTCATTTCCTCGGGACTTTCATCATATTCACCCATCTCGTAAGGCAGCCCTGCATTGGGATGCGAAGAAACGGCCGTATCGGCCACCTTTGATAAGGCTGCAATATGCTGTCTTAAATCTTTAGCACCTAGAGCACAGTTAAAACCGACACTAATCGGATTGGCATGACGTACGCTATACCAGAATGCTTCAGCGGTTTGACCTGACAATGTGCGCCCTGATGCATCCGTGATTGTACCCGAAATCATTATTGGCAACTCTATATCCAGTTCCTCATAAACCGTCTGCACGGCGAATATCGCCGCCTTGGCATTCAGAGTATCGAAAATGGTTTCAATTAATATAATATCAGCACCGCCTTCGATCAGTGCTTTTGTCGCTTCTTTATAAGCATCAACAAGTTCATCAAAGCTGACATTACGAAATGCCGGATCATTGACATCCGGTGAAAGCGACGCAGTACGACTTGTCGGGCCAAGAACACCTGCTACAAACCGTGGCTTGTCAGGCGTTAATGCCGTAAACTCGTCTGCGGCCTTTCTGGCGACTTTTGCGCATGCGACATTAAGTTCATAGACCACATTTTCCATATTATAATCGGCCTGCGATATACTTGTGGCATTAAAGCTATTGGTTTCTATGATATCGGCACCAGCCTCAAGAAATTCTTTATGAATATCATAAATAACATCGGGCTTTGTGATGGCAAGAATATCATTGTTACCTTTAATATCACTATGGTGGTTTTTAAATTGTTCACCGCGAAAGTCCGCTTCTTCAAACTTGTAAGCCTGTATCATCGTGCCCATGGCTCCATCGAGTACAAGAATACGGGACGATAACGCCTCTTGTAAAAGTTCTGTTCGATTTGTCATGCGCTCTCTCCTTGTGGTCTAATGCCAAGAATATGACAAATGGTATAGGTAAGTTCCGCGCGGTTAAGCGTGTAAAAATGAAAGTTATTAACGCCGCCCTGATATAATTTCAAACATTGTTCAGCCGTGATCATTGACGCCACATGTCGCCTTATATCCGGCGCATCATCGAGCCCTGAAAAATAATTTTTCAAGCCACGCCGGCACAGATGTGCCGCAACGGTCGGAAAAGCTTTTAGCCATTTTAAAGTTAGTCACGGGCATAATTCCCGGCACAATCGGCACATCAATGCCCGCCGCAAGGACCTTATCCATAAAACGAAAATATACATCCACATCGAAGAAATATTGAGTGATAGCCCGGTTAGCACCAGCATCAATCTTACGTTTTAAATTATCGATATCGGCATCAACATCAACACTATCAGGATGCATTTCAGGATAGGCCGCTACTGAAATATC
>JAESUD010000171.1 GCA_016763335.1 Emcibacteraceae bacterium
AACCCTGCCCGCTGCATAAGCGCCCCCGCATCGCGGACATCCGTGAATGGTGAAATATGCGGTCTGATGCCACCGAGGTGATCCATTTCAGCTTTAAGCATGGAACGCCTAAGTTCTGTTAAAGTTTCACCGCCCAGTATGGCACCAAGAAATAAACCGTCGGGTTTTAAGCTCCTTAATATTTGCACCAATGCGCCGGGAAGGTCATTGACCCAATGTAGGTTAAGACAACTTAATATTAGGTCAAGGCTTTGATTTTTAAAGGATAAAAATTCCTCGTCTGCTTGAACAGACGCGGTAAATTTGCTGTGAAGCATGTTAAATGCCAAATCCTGATGAATAATAAAACTTTTCTTGAAATGATCCGTAACATTCTGCTTGCTAGTATTCATGTTGAGGACAGTGGGAAAGGTTCTTTTGATATCACGCAGATTATCAATAAGGCGATCACTGATTTCCAAATTAAGAAAATCATATTTACCGAAATTCTCAGCAATATGCTCACGGCGTATTTTTAAAAGCGATCTGTTAAAAATATCACTTTCTTTCATTGGGGCTTTAAATTGTGGTTTTTTTCGTGTCATAATGCCTATATGGCATTTTTGAGAGCAGACGAAAAGAAACAAATGATAGAGCGGGGAAATAAAACATTCATTGAGGTTGCAAAGTCGCTAGGCAACATAATTCTGGATATACTTTTGCCGCCCAAATGCTTGAATTGTGCCGTACGGGTTGACCTAGCGCATAATATTTGCCCCGATTGCTGGAAAGTGCTTCATTTCATATCTGATCCGAAATGCAGTTGCTGTGGTTATCCATTTGAATTTGACGTAGGGAAAGATTTTGGCGACAATAAATGCGGGGCATGCCAAAAAGTAACCCGTTCTTTTGATAAGGCGGTATCTGCGCTTCGTTATGATGATGATAGCCGGCAAATGATTATCAGTTTTAAACATCTGGATAAGTTGGAATACACCCGTTATTTTGCTAAACTTTTAAAGCAGGCAGGGGCAGACCTTTTCGCGGACACAGATATTATCATCCCGGTTCCCTTGCATAAGCGACGCCTGTTTTCACGGCGATATAACCAGTCTGCTTTGCTTTCACGTGTTTTGGCGAGGGATATATCCATTGAACATCAGCCGGACTTTTTACAAAGAACCAAAAATACACCCCCTCAACAGGGCAGCATCAACAAACGATCTAAAAATGTTAAAGGAGCATTTAAAGTTGTTCAAAAATTTAAGAACACTCTCAAGAATAAGAACATATTACTAATTGACGATGTGTATACCACTGGGTCAACTGCTGAAAATTGCGCCAAGGCCTTGAAAAAGGCGGGTGCCGGAAAAGTTTATATCCTTACTGTATTTCGTGTGATTGCCCCCTTAAACCCAAAATAAAATATTTGATCATTGTAAAGGATCAATCATTTCCTATATATCATTGGATGATAAACTAGAGTGAAAGACGGATATGGCTGAAGTAGTAATTTATACTCGACCTGGTTGCGGGTATTGTTCTCTTGCAAAGCAATTACTTGGTAGCAAGGGTAGTGAATTTACTGAATATAACATTTGGTCGAAAGATGAATATCAGGCGGAAATGAAAAAACGCACTGGTGGCGCAAATACCGTTCCACAGATATTCATAAATGGTGATCATATTGGCGGTAGTGATGATCTTTATGCACTTGACCGTGCCGGCCATCTTGATGCTTTACTTAGTCAAAATTCCTAATAATGGAATCGTAACATATTATGTGTTACGCTGAGAAATGACAAAACTATTCCCCAAATTTAAAGTAGGCCTCGTTCAAATGACATCTAGTGATGTTATTGACGACAATATTCGCGTGGCCGAGGCCTTAATTCGTGAGGCAGCGGAAAACGGTGCGGAATTTGTCCTCACGCCGGAAATGACCGTGTTGTTTGATATTAGTGCTAAGCAGACGATGGCAAAGATTTCTACTGAAAAAGAAGATACTTCATGGCGTCATTTTGCTGCTCTGGCTAAAGAGCTGAATATTTGGCTACTCATCGGTTCAATGGCTATTAAAAGTGGTGAAAAAGCGGCGAATAGAAGCTTTCTATTTTCCCCTGAAGGTAAAAAAGTTGTCTCCTATGACAAAATTCATATGTTTGATGTCGACCTTCCAGATGAAAAATCTTACAGAGAATCAAATACTTATCAATCAGGCGACAAAGCAATTATTGCTGATCTACCTTGGGGTAAGGTTGGCTTGTCAATTTGTTATGATCTGCGGTTTGCCTATCTTTACCGCATTATGGCACAGGCGGGTGCCAAGATTTTGACGGTTCCTGCCGCCTTTACCTATGTTACGGGCAAAGCCCATTGGCATACGCTTCTTAGGGCGCGGGCAATTGAAACTGGTGCTTTCGTTTTTGCCCCTGCACAGGTCGGCGACCATGCTAACGGGCGTAAAACATATGGCCATTCATTGGTGATTGATCCGTGGGGCAATATATTGGCTGATGGTGGCGATGATGTCGGCGTTGTTATGGCTGATATTGATATGAGTAGCGTAACGACGGCAAGAAATCGAATTGCGTCTTTGACCCATGACAAAAATATTGCTATACAGTCTGTTACTTAAATAGTTGTCCTGAGGTAAAAAGTTGTCCTTATGGTTAATAAAGTAGCTAAGTAGTTAGAAAATATTATGATTTTATTTGATATTAAATGTAGTGGCGGTCATATTTTTGAAGCATGGTTTCAAAATAATGAAGCATATGAAAAACAGTCCGCAAACGATCTTGTGGAATGTCCACTATGCGGATGTACAAAAATATCAAAATCCTTGATGGCTCCCAACATTTCTTTATCGAGTGAAACTGGCAATTTTACAGCCGAAGAAGGGCATCACGAAGATCATAAAGTGATCGTTAGCGCTCACGCAAAATCCACTAATGAAATTAGTGCAGATGATGTGAAGCGTGCTCTTGATCATATGCATAATACAATGGCTAAGTTCCGCCGTCAGGTAGAAAAATCGTGTGAGTATGTTGGCAGTAATTTTGCTGATGAGGCTCGCAAGATCCATTACGGTGAAGGCGAGAAACGCGGTATATACGGCGAGACAACTATTCGCGAGACCGAGGAACTTATTGAGGAAGGGATTGAAATTCTTCCTGTTCCGGGATCCGATAAGCTCGACAGCTAATTTTCAATGATAGATGTAACAAAGAATAGCGCCCGGCTTTTGGGGGTTATTCTGGCTGGTGGCTCTTCGCGCCGGATGGGTGGTCAGGATAAATTTCTTCTTCCGCTCGCTGGAAAAAGCATTCTTGATCATATTATTGAAAGGCTTCGACCTCAAGTTGATGAGCTGATCCTGAATGCAAATTCGGAACATATTTTAACAAATATAAAAGTCATTCCAGACTTATATGAACCCGTTGGCCCAATGGCAGGGCTTTATACGGCGTTAAGCTACGCAAAAGATAATGGATTTGAGAAAGTTGTTACGGTTGCTAGTGACACGCCGTTTATTCCAGACGACTTTTCAAAAAGGTTGCTTGAAAAAGCACAGAACAAGATTGTTGTTGCCAAATCAAATGACCGTATTCACCCAGTGCTTGCCCTTTGGGATGTTTCTTTGCTTGGTGAATTGACTGAGGCCTTAAATGACGATCAAAGAAAAATGATGTCTTGGATTTCGAGGTTTGAGGTTGCGGAAGTTTGCTGGAATAATTCTCCCGATCCGTTTTTTAATATAAATACGGCTGAAGATTTGAAAGAAGCAGAAGACTTATCGGATTATTTCTTTAAATAATCCTGTTTTCAGGATCAATCACAATATTCATTCCCCCTTTTCTTGCAAAGGCGGTTACTGTGATGCCGGCTTCTTCGGCAAGGTCAATGGCAAGTCCTGTGGTTGCTGAAACGGCAGCAATGACGGGAATGCCGGCAATGGCGCATTTTTGTACCATTTCAAAACTGCATCGGCTAGTAATGAGCGCACATCCCATTGAAGGATCAATTCCTTCACGCATCATGTGTCCGATCAGTTTATCTAACGCATTATGTCGTCCTACATCTTCGCGTGTTGCAATAATTTCTCCCGTTGCGTTAATAAATGCGGCGGCGTGTAGGGCACCAGTTTCTTGATTAAGGTGTTGATGATCTTTGACTTTTCCCATTGCAGTATGGATATGATCTGCGGTAATTTTTAAGTCTGAGACAACTTTTTCAAGTGGTTTAATCGCCTGCTCTAGTTTATCGACACCGCATAGTCCACATCCGGTTCGCCCGATAAGCGTCCGTTTATATTTTTCCAGATTGTGAAAAGCGTGGGCATTAATTTCTATAGCGGCAACTTTGCCTTTTGGTGCATCTTTGATCTGAGCATATATGACATCATTTTCGTTGTTGATAATGCCTTCGGTTAGGCTAAAGCCATATGAAAAATCGACAAGGTTTGTTGGTGATGCCATCATGACGGCAAATGTTACGCAATTATATTCAAGCACCACAGGCACTTCATTGGTTAATGGGCGGAGTTCAGTTTTTTCCCCTGACGGGCTCCATATACGCATGGATTTTTGAGAGAGTTGTTTATCCATTATTTGATTTCACCGCGAGAGCGAGATAATTAACGGAAAAGTCATGTGGGTCCAGTGACCAAGACGACTTTAAGGGATTAAATACCATGCCGTTAATGGTCGTAACAGTAAAACCGCTTTCCAAGGCATGGTTACATAGTTCCGATGGTTTAAGAAATTTGTGCCAGTCATGGGTGCCGACCGGAAGCCAGCGTAGGATATACTCCGCCCCGGCAATGGCCATAGCCCAGGATTTAAGAGTACGGTTTAAAGTGGATAATGTCATGCAGCCATCATTATTCAATAGCTGATGACAGGCCCCTAGAAAAGAGGGAATATCGGCAACATGCTCAATCACTTCCATATTGAGAATGACATCAAATTTTTCGCCTTTCTCGGCTAGTTCCTCGGCTGTAATGTACCGATAATCAATATCAAGGCCCATTTGCTCCGCATGAATGCTAGCGGTGCGTATGTTTTTTTCTGCGGCGTCGGCGCCGACCATCGTTGCCCCAAGTCGTGCCATTGGTTCACAGAGCAGACCGCCACCGCAGCCTATATCCAGTATTCTAAGGCCTTTTAAAGGATTTTCAGATAAAGGATCGCGTTCAAAATGCTGACAAACTTGCTTTAAAACAAAATCGATCCGTGTGGGATTAAGTTGATGGAGCGGTTTAAAGGGTCCATTCGGGTCCCACCATGTCTCCGCCATTGATGAAAAATGTGCTATTTCATCGGGATTAACAGATTTGGCCTGTGCGGTAGTATTCTCAGCTTCCATGATGTTCTCTATTGGTAATATAAATAATTAATACATAATATATACAAGTCGGCCCTTGCTTCAAGCATCTATAAGCTTATATGTAATGCGCAGCTAAAATTAATGAAGATAACTTTGGAAAAATACGAGAAACTTTTATGGCGCGAATAGTTATGAAATTTGGCGGAACGTCTGTTGCTGATCTGGATCGCATCAGAAATGTCGCTCGGCGCGTTCAAAAAGAAACGGCTTTGGGAAACCAGGTCTGTGTATTTGTTTCCGCAATGGCAGGAACAACGGATCAGCTTGTCGGTTGGGTCGAGCAAATGTCGCCGCTTCATGATGCACGGGAATATGATACGGTTGTTTCTGCTGGCGAGCAGATTACTTCAGGGTTACTTGCTATTGCTTTACAGGATATCGGTGTTCCGGCCCGCTCATGGCTGGCTTGGCAAATTCCTTTTAAAACAAATAAAGTTCATAGTGCCGCACGCATTGAAGACATCGGAGTAGATGAAATTATCCAGAGAATGGATGACGGTATCGTTTGTGTAATGGCTGGATTTCAGGGCATTTCGGATGATAATAGAATAACCACGCTCGGTCGCGGTGGAACGGATACGTCGGCTGTGGCACTCGCGGCTGCTATTGGTGCGGAGCGCTGTGATATATATACGGATGTTGAAGGGGTATATACTTCTGATCCCCGGATAGTACCGCAGGCAAGGAAACTTGATAAAATTACTTATGAGGAAATGCTTGAAATGGCGTCACTCGGGGCAAAGGTTTTGCAAACCCGTTCCGTGGCTATGGCCATGAACCATAAGGTTCGCGTTCAGGTACTCTCCAGTTTTACAGATAAACCAGGAACGATGGTTGTTGATGAGGATGAAATTGTGGAAAAACAAGTTGTAAGCGGCATTGCTTATGCCAAGGATGAAGCCCAGGTTATTCTGGTCGGTGTTAAAAATAAACCGGGCATTGCCAGCAATGTTTTTTCGTTGCTCGCAGACGGGAATATAAATGTCGATATGATTATTCAGAACGAAACTGAAGATGGCAAAAAAACCGACATTACCTTTACGGTGCCGGAAAATGACCTTGATAAAGCTGAAAAAATACTAAATAGTGCGGGTAACATTGAATTTGATAATTTGATAACAGACCCAAATGTGGTTAAAATCTCTGTTATCGGTGTTGGTATGCGCTCCCACGCCGGGGTCGCGGCAACAATGTTTAAAACCCTTGCGGATAAAGGGATAAACATACAAGTGATTTCAACGTCTGAAATTAAAATCAGTGTATTGATTGAAGCGGACTATGCTGAACTTGCTGTTCGCGCGCTTCATACGGCATACGGGCTCGATAGCGAATAATAAATATAAAAGAATTTGGGTGAAAAAATGACCACTAAAGGCCAGGACGAACTAAAGAGACTATGGAAAAGGGGAGCAGACTTCCTCGGGACAGAATATGCCATTTTAGGTGGCGCCATGAGCTGGTTATCAGAAAGCAATTTGGTCAGTGCAATATCAAATGCCGGCGGCTTTGGTGTTATTGCTTGTGGAAGCATGACACCCGACCTTCTTTCCGTAGTCATAGAAGAAACAGCGGCTAAAACAAAAAAACCGTTTGGTGTCAATCTGATCACCATGCATCCAGATATTGATAAGCTTATTGATGTTACGCTTGCTCATAATGTGAAATTCATTGTTCTGGCTGGCGGCATTCCTTCAAGCGCTTCGATCAAAAGAATTAAAGATGGCGGCGCGAAAGTTATTTGCTTCTCTCCGGCGCTTATTTTAGCTAAAAAACTTATCCGCAGCGGTGTTGATGCATTGATTGTTGAGGGTTCAGAGGCTGGTGGGCATATCGGCCCGGTTTCAACATCGGTTCTGGCTCAAGAAATACTGCCATTTGTCACAGACGTTCCAGTATTTGTTGCTGGTGGCATAGGTCGTGGTGAAGTAATGGCATCATATCTAAGAATGGGCGCATCCGGCTGTCAACTTGGTACCATGTTTGTCTGCGCGGAAGAAAGCATCGCCCATGAAAAATTCAAAAAAATGTTTATGCGCGGTAACGCGCGCGACGCTATTTCATCTGTTCAGCTTGATAAGCGTTTTCCTGTCATTCCTGTGCGGGCCCTTAAAAATGATGCCTCTGTGGAATTTATGGAAGTTCAACGGGAAGTGATTAATAAATATAATGCTGGTGAGCTTGAAATGGGCGAGGCGCAGCTTGAAATTGAGCATTATTGGGCTGGGGCCTTAAAACGGGCTGTTATTGACGGTGATGTTGAAAGAGGTTCCGTTATGGCAGGGCAAAGTGTGGGTATGGTAAAAAAGATACAACCTGTTTCCGAAATTATTGGAAATTTGATAGAACAAGCAGCGGAGCAACTGGCTTAAAAACTTCAAGCCGATCAAGGAGGGTGATTTGACCCCCACTAAAAACGCCCCTCGTCAATTGATGAGGCAGTTACATGAGATAATGGCAAGCGCAGACGAAGCAGAAATTCGTCTGAATAAAGTTGTTCACCTTGTCGCCAGTAATATGGTGGCCGAGGTTTGCTCGTCCTATTTTATACGTGGCGGCGATACTCTTGAGCTTTTCGCCACCGAAGGTTTAAATTCAGAAGCCGTCCATAATACCCGCCTTATGGTTGGTGAAGGGTTGGTTGGGCTGGTTGCGGCAACCGGGTCATCCTTGAACCTCAGCAATGCTCAGGATCATCCAAAATTTGTGTATCGTCCGGAAACGGGGGAAGAAATTTATAAATCAATGATGGCGGTGCCTATTCTTAGGATGGGAAAAGTCGTTGGTGTGCTTGTTGTCCAAAATAAAATAAGCCGGCATTATTCAGAAGAAGAAGAAGAAGCCCTGCAAACTGTGGCCATGGTGTTGGCGGAACTGGTGGCGAATGGTGACCTTATCACCGCTCAAGATCAA
>JAESUD010000172.1 GCA_016763335.1 Emcibacteraceae bacterium
ATTAGCTTAAATAAAACGGCGTTTATACCCGAAGAAAATTTTGAAGAATTATTAAGTCATTTTGACCGAAACCTTCATGACCATATGGCCGCAGCCGTGCATAATATTGCAAAATCAGATAGTGGTGGCGCTAAGAAATATTTAGAACGGTCGGTATATTATACTGGCTTAACGCCAGCATCCATTGAAAAGCTTGAAAAGTTGGTTGAAGAGCAAGGGATGGAAAGTCTAATCGCCATCAATAAAGCCGCTTATGATCATGCCGAAGATGATCAAAATAAAGCGACCAATGATCAAAGAATGACATTCGGAATATATTTTTATGCGGATAAGGATGAGGAATGATGAATTCTTTATCTTTAAATAATCCCAGAAAAGTTGCCTTTTTTGCGCTGGTTATTGTCTCTGTTCTATTCGCTTTATCGCGGATGCCGGGTGGCATTGGCGGTACGGGTATATCCGGCGCACCGGGCGGCATTGGCGGCACAGGAATTTACGGTCGCATTGATGCTTTTGGCAGTATTTGGGTTAATGGGGTCGAGATATTTTATGAAGAAGACCAAAATGTAATCAGACAAGGCAGAGACGGACTTCCCGAGAGATTATCCATCGGGCAGATTGTCGCAGTCGTTATTGACGAGCAAACCGGACGTGCAGAAGCTAAAAGCATTGAAATTATAGAAGAAGTCAGCGGTTTGATTGAACAATTATCAGTGGGCGAATTTATAATCCTTGGGCAAAAAATCATCCTTACTGATGAAACCATTATGGATACAAACCTTGTGAACGGTAAGCAGGTGGCAATTAATGGCCTTAGAAGTAATGACGGTATTATCGTGGCCTCACGCATTAGCTCGCCTTTAATTGCAGGCGAGTTTAGCTTGCGTGGATCAATTGACCGGGTTGATGATAATAGTTTCTGGGTCGGTGATCAGGAAATATTACGCGGTGATAAAACTGTAATTGTTGGTAATGATGTAGAATTACGAGGGCGGCTTGACCATAGGCGTGTATTTGTAGCTGAGCAGTTCGAGGCCGGTGAGGATACTTTATTCGATGATGCCATCCTCAAGCGCAACTATCAAACCATTGTGCAAAAAATAAATGATTTTGATTTTGACGATTATGATATCAATCAAATCCAAGTGACTGATCATAGTATTGCGACAGTTGATATCGAATTTGAACGGCTTAATAATGATATTGCGATCAAAAACAAAAAACTTCTAGATTTCAAACCTTTGATCAGAGAGAAAATTATTGAAGCCCGCATTGCCCCGCGAAAAAATATTCAACAAGCAAAAACGAAAATTGACGCGTCAGCTGTTGACCGTAATAGAGTTCCTAAATTACCAATCGCAGATAATGCTTTGTTAGAAATAGAAGCTCGGAGAAAAGAAGAAATAGTTGAGCGTCGTGAAGCAAGGCAACTAGATCAGCGCAAGTTGGAAAAAATAGCGGCCCGCCGTCAGGAAATTCAAAAAAATGAACTAGTGGCAGCAAATACTAGAAGGCTCGCCGCTATAGCCGCACGCAGACAAGCGATAGAACAGGCAAGACAACAACTGAAGGGTCAGGCTAAACCGGAACCACGTGCCGCTTTTAGTGCCCAGGAGCTTGATAAAATTCTGCGTGACAGCAATATAAATGTTAAAGTTTATCAACAAATTCAAAAAAATATACGGGATAGGGTTCAAGGCGAAATCCGTGATGGCGCCAGAATGGAAGTGCGGCTTGAAGTTCGTAAAAGAATTCGCGAAGAAATTCGCAGACGTATAAGACGACAACTTAGAGACCGTCAATAGTTTAATATTTATTCATTTAGAGTACTATTCTATTTTTAACTATTCTTTAACTTTTATTAACAAGCATACTATATCCTGACGGAAGTTTCGTTATTTCACACTTACAAATATGCATTTTCATGTTGTAAGAATTTTTATTTTACTAAGGACTATTAAATGAATTCTAGAATATATGCCTTGCCAAATCTTTTAATCTTCGGGGGCGGGTTATTTTTCAATGTCAATGTGGCCATGGCAAATGAACCCGCAAAGCCCTCATCAGACATGACGGTAATGAAAGAGTGGACGGCGGATGCTTCAATAAATGGTAAATTTGAACAGGATCGCCGAAAGTGGTTAGCCTCGGTACGAAATAAACGTTACCAAAATATGGCTTTAGCGAATGAAATTCGTGTTGAAAATATTACAGATAATAATGAAGTAGAAACTAAGGGTTTTCCAAAAGAATTACTTGAAAACTTTGTAAATAAAATAAAAAAAGAAATCAAAGAGCCTTAAATATTTGAAAATAATTGTTTAAGCCATATATATAAGTATATATCGGTTTTAAATAATCAAAAGGCATTATTATGACGCAATCAAGCAAGCCAAAATCAAAACTAAGAGCCGCCATTCTCGGAGCCAGTGGATATACAGGGGCGGAGCTTATCCGGCTTTTGCAACGTCACCCACATGTTGAAATTGTTTTGATAACGGCGGACCGAAAAGCCGGACAGCCGATTGAGGCCGTTTTCCCCCATCTTGGTGGTGAGGGGTTGCCGGATTTAATAGCCATTTCAGACATTGAATGGGCCGGGCTTGAACTTGATGTTGTATTCTGTGCATTGCCACATGCCACATCACAGCGGATAATTAAAGGCATCCTTCATGAAACCGGTCATGGTTTCATTGATGAAATGATTATTGAACAGACAGAAGACTACGCAAATGCCATTCATGGCAGCGTCAAAGTTATTGACCTCAGTGCTGATTTTAGGTTACGTGATGCGGATACATATGAACAGTGGTACGGCGGTAAACATGATGCGTTATCATTACAAAAAGAAGCCGTTTACGGCCTAAGCGAACATTATAGAGAAGACATTAAAAAAGCCCGTCTCGTTGCTTGCCCGGGTTGTTATCCAACGGCGGCACTGTTGGCGTTGATACCGTTAATGTCAGAAAAGGCCATCAAAAAAGATGGTACCATTATTGACGCAAAATCAGGCGTCACTGGTGCCGGACGTTCCCTTAAAGAAAGCAATCTATTTACCGAAGTATCAGAAGCAATGCACCCATACGGTATAGCCTCGCACCGTCATGCGCCCGAGATCGAACAGGAACTAAGCCGTGCATATGGTGATGACTTACTGGTAACATTTACACCGCACCTTATTCCCATGAATAGGGGCGAGCTTGAAACGATATATGTTAATCTGGAAGACGGAAAAACCGCGGATGACCTTCGTGATATATTGAAAAAACAATATCAAAATGAAAAATTTGTCACTGTGCTAGATGAAAAAATCGTTCCGGCAACTAGGAATGTCCGTGGGTCAAATAATACTCAAATCGCTGTTTTTGAAGACAGAGTGCCGGGCAGGGCAATTATCATTGCCGTTATCGATAATTTGGTAAAAGGCTCGTCAGGTCAAGCCATTCAGAACATGAACTTAATGTTTGGATATGAAGAAACGCTTGGATTAGAACAAATGGCTCTATTTCCTTAGAGGTCAGGTTTTTATTTTAATTTTCTGCGAATGCAAATTCTATCCTTAGCGTTGTGCCAATTAAAAAACCATCTTCATTCTGATTTCTAAGAACATTAAATCTGTATTCGAAGAGAGCCGCAAGTGCTGGTTCTTCAAAAATTTTATTACTGCTATTTGCAACTTCAATATTTATAGCTTTACTCGAGTTATCAATGTCGAATTTTAATTGTACCCAACCTTCAATTTTTTCTTCGATGGCTTTTTTAGGAAAGACGGGGTTAGAAAAATGTAAGATTTGGAAATCATGATCCGCGTTTTCTTTTTTCTCGTTTTCAGATGCGGATTTTTCCTCTGTCCAGCTTATATCTTCACCTGCAAGGCCTCTTTGCAACATTTCTCGGGTAGCCGTTATTTGTTTATTGGTATTTTCAATCCTGTCTTTAAAGCGAGTGAGCTGCCTTTCGTTGTAATTTTGGGTTAACCGAATATGAGCTTGCTCGCTAAGGTCAACATATTTTATGGCTGTTTCGTAATCTTTCTTTATTAAAAACCCTCTAACGGCAATCATATAAACGGACCAGCTTGGGGAATGTTCGTAAGTAAAATACAGGTCAAGAAACTCTAACGCCTTGTCTGGATTGTCTCCTGAGAGATATAATTGACTCACATTGATCAATAATTGTTTATATAAAATCATATTGATACTTGGTGATTCAAGGATGCGTTCATATAACTCCCTCGTTGCCTAAAGATTACCTATATTTAGATGAATTCCAGCGAGTATTTGATAATAGGTAACAAGTTCGGTTGGATTAAATTTTTTCGTATCTACCTCTAAAGCAATTTTTAAAGCTTCGTCAATACGGTCATTTTCCATTTGGTTTTGAATGCTCAAGAATGATAGGTATGCCTTTTTACTAACTCCTGAGGAACTTTCTATATTAGCGACACGTTCGTCATATTTTGCTTGATCGAAAATTTGAGCATTTGCAATTTGAGTGGACGTGAAAGAAAGAACTAGTACTAGAATTATATTTTTAATCATAGGAAATCCCCAAAGACAATAAAATTACCAACCGTTACAACGTTGCCAAGTTTCCACAATTTCACTACTGCCGTCAATAACATTATATTCGTTATAGGCAGCGGCGGTCATGCAGGAATGGTTGGGGAGTATTCTTAGCTGTGTGCCGATGGGGTAGGCGCTAAAATCAAACTCGCTGCCATCTTTTGTGGTGATGATGCCGTGTTCTTGGTTGGCGCTTGTGACAAATAGGTTATCTAGTATTTTACCATTCACATCAGCAACGAGGCCGTAACCGCAATCAAAATCAGTGCCGCGTGTGCTCTGATCTTTTGACAGGGCGACACCACCGGCATCAGTAATGATGCGGTCTTGGTTGTTTTTGTGACTGATCACGGTGCAAAGGACTGATAGGGCGATATCATCATTGCTGCAACATCCAAGACCTGCCTGAAAAGCATCTTGAAAAACAAATACTCCGGCGCGAAGTTCAGTGACACCGCTTAGGTCATTGGCGAATGTTGCTGTTGGTGTTGAGCCGCAGCTAATTATATCGCAGGGCATTCCAGCACTACGGATATTTTGTGCGGCGAGGGTGATTGATGCGCGTTCGTCTTCGGCAGCATTCATTAGTTCTGCTTTACTATAACAGTCATAGCTTTCCCCGGCGTGGGTAAGTACGCCACAAAGCTCTGTTCCGGCACCCTCATGCAGGGCGCGAGCAACATTGAGTAATTCAGGGGCATCCGCACTTAACCCGGCGCGGTGCATATCCACATCAACTTCAATAAGGATTTTAAATATAAAGTTATTTTTTATGCCAAATTCACTTATTTTTCGGGCAATGTCAGCATTATCTATTATGAATTTGAGGTCTGCACCTCCGTCAATTATGGCTTTGGCGCGGGTTAGTTTTTCCGGTATTATGCTAACGGCATAAATGATATCCGTGAAACCAGCATCGGCGAAATATTCGGCTTCGCGCAAGGTTGAAACAGTAATTGGCCCAATAGCATCGCCGCCGCACAATAAAGCAACCGGAATTGATTTTGCTGTTTTTACGTGCGGGCGAAAAATAACATTAAGTTTTTTAGCTTTTTCTCTCATGCGATTGATATTGGTTTTCAGTTTATTTTTATCAATAATCAGACACGGGGTATAAAGGTCATTTATTTGCATTGAGTTTTTCCATTACATAATCAGCGATTGCGAGACAGCTTGTCAGGCCGGGGCTTTCCATGCCGAATAAATTTACCAGTCCTTTAATATCATGATCTCCGGCAAATTGAATTAAAAAATCTTTTCCGTCTTTTGAAAGTTTTGGTCTGATACCCGCATAATCAGGGTGTAATTTTTCAGTATCAACTTCGGGAAAATAACGTTTGATTGATTGTAAAAAAGCATCCTTGAGGTCGGGGCTAACGTTATATTCTTCGTGTGCTGTAAACTCAACATCCGGGCCAAATTTAACACCACCAGCCATGTCGAGGGTTAAATGAACACCTAGGCCACCCTGAAAAGACACCGGATAAACAAGGTGCTTGAAATTTGTTTTGCCCGAATAAGAAAAGTAATGACCTTTAGCCATAATAAGTTCCGGTATTAATGCCTTGTCTAAAGCATCAATCATATGGGCAATATCTATGGCACCAAGTCCGGCTGCATTTATTAGTATTTTTGAGGCTATCTGAAAGCCATCCTGCGTGGTTATCAGAAAACCATCTGAAGTGTGCGCAATAGCGTTTATTGTCGTGTTAAATACGGCTTGGCCACGGGCACTTTCAACATCCCCTAAAAGAGAAAGCATTAATGAATGGCTGTCAATAACACCGCTACTGGGCGAAAAAATACCGGAAACGGCTGAAATATCCGGTTCAAGCTCTTTGCATTGTTCTTTTGAGAGGGATTGAAGATCATTGATACCGCATTTTTCAGCGTTGAGTTTTATTTGTTGTAATTTTTCGCATTCTTCCAAATTTGTAGCAAGTAGCAATTTACCACATTTTTTATGAGGGATATGTCTTTCGTTGGCATAATCATAAAGTTGTTTTTTCCCCTGAATACAAAGAGTGGTTTTTAACATGTCAGGTGCAAAATATAACCCGGCATGGATCACTTCACTATTTCTTGAACTTATCCCCATGCCAAAAGATTTTTCTTTTTCAAGGATAAGGACTTCATGGCCACCTTCAGTTAACTTTTTTGCGATGGCTAAACCGATGACGCCAGCACCGATAATTATGATCTCTACCTGGTCATTTGCGGGCATTTTCTTTTTTCTTTCCAATATTATAATGTCATGTTATAAACTATCATCTTTGGAAACAGAGTATAGCGATATATTCGATAATAAATAAATTATAAACTCGGTAACCGAGTATTTTCAAAGGGAAATTAGTTTTGGGCTAATTTAAGGGAAAACATTAAAGGATATTATTATGAAGAAAATTAACGGACAAAACCGTAGAAATTTCATGAAAGGCGTCGGTGTGACGGCTCTTATGTCTGCTGCGGGATCGGGCGCATCATTTGCTATGGGTCAATCAAGTGGTGGTTCTGGTAAAGGTTATAATTTTGATGAAATATATAGTCGCGTTGGTGTAAACTCAGTTAAATGGGATAATGCTATTCGCCGTTACGGTAAAGAAAAAATTACTGTGCCTATGGGTATTGCCGACTTAGACTTTAGACAACATCCTGCTGTTGTTAAAGCATTACAAAAACGTGCCTCATATGATAACTATGGTTATGAAACGCTTCCTGACAGCTACTGGCAAGCTATTATTGACTGGAATAAAGACCGTTATGGTCTTGAAGTTAAGAAAGAATGGATCAAAAATTCATCAGCTCTTAAGCC
>JAESUD010000173.1 GCA_016763335.1 Emcibacteraceae bacterium
AAAATTGACCAGGTCGTTGATGTGATCGGGTATCATGTTGGCAAGTGGGTATCCACTTATTTTTTACAAGAAGTCATATTTAAAGCCTTTTATAAAAAGGATGTTAATGCAGAAGCGATCGAGGAAGCCGCAGCTTTTCTTGACCAGCAATTGCCATATCTTGATGGCTTACTTGCGGACAATGATTTTTTATGTGGTGATGAGATCAGCATTGCTGATACTGTCGCCTTTGCCACATTAATGATTAAAGAATATACAAGTCTTAACTGTGATGATCATAAAAATATCTGTCGTTGGTATGACCAGATGAAGGCACGCCCATCATATGAGGCAATGATGAAACATTTCCCCGGCGGTTATGCTTTTTAAGTAATCCAATATGAATATATCAGCAAAAACAGCATTTATAATTTTGGCCGTTGTGGTGTTTATTGGGGAGTTCTCGAAAGACCCCGAAAATCAGCGGCCAAAATTGAAACTTGCCCCCGCAGCGCCGACATTGCCGCCACTTGCTGATGTTGGTCCGGAAGGTAGGGGAGTGGTTGGACCCGGTCTTGGAAATGATGATATAATCCTCATAGAAGAAGATGTGAAAAGTGGCCGTTCGCAATATACTGGTACGGCATTTTCTATCGATAACAGTGGGATTTGGATTACGGCGCGCCATGTGACGGAAGGTTGTGATCAATTATTACTGGCTCGTCCATTTCGTCGCCCATTGCGAGTTGAAGCACATGTGGAACATAATAATGCAGATGTCAGCATCATTAAAACTAAAGGGGGCTATGCCGCATTACCGATTGATTTTTCGCCACCAAGTTATAATCAGGAAGGTTTTCATTTTGGTTTTCCGCGCGGCAACCCCGGCGATGTCTATTCACGGTTAATCGGACGCCGCACCATGAAAACCACTGGCGCCCACAATTACAAAGAAACCGTTCATGTTTGGGCCGAAAAAATAAGAGTTCCCGATAGTAATGAAAGCCTAGGCGGAATAAGCGGCGGCCCGATTTTAAATGCGGCCGGAAGCGTGGTTGGCATTCATGTAGCAGGCTCAATCCGTCGCGGCCGATCATTTTCATCACAGCCAAAAAATATCAACGACCTGCTTAAACAAAATAACGTAACTTTAAGTCCCCCAAATAATCAGATCGATAAAAGTGAACTCAATTTGAGTGATTTTTCCAAAGTAGGAAATAAGCTGCGAGAGGGTTTGACCGTTGCACTGGTCGTATGTCGAACATCTTGAAATAATATATTCACTTTACTTTTATTTTAGTTTAAACTAAAATGATTTTATGATGAACCAATTGACCATTTTAGGCGAACCACGGCGCCAGAGAATTCTAAAACTTGTATGGGACCATGAACTGTCTGCAGGAGACATTGCAACCGACCTATCCGAAATTTCTTTCGGCGCAGTGTCTCAACATCTGAGCATTCTGGTTGAAGGTGGTCTGGTATCCGTACGCCGCGAAGGGCGTCGTCGCATATACCGGGCGAACCGCGGTGAAATGGGAACGCTTGAAGCTTATCTTAACGACTTTTGGGCTGAAAAACTCGACCGTCTTAAAGAATGCGCTGAAAACCTTGAAAAGAACAAACGAATGGAGAAAGAGAATGAATAAAGTAGTATCAATCAAGGAGTTCAAGGAGACTGACAAAGGCACATTTACGATCGAACTTTCGCGGTATATTGAGGCATCACCTGAAACCGTGTGGGAAATATTGAGTAATAAGGCAACACTGGCAGAATTTATGGAGTGTGAAATTGAAGGCGAGCTTGAAGTCGGTGCCCCGATCAAGTTTATTTGGCGGGAATTTGAAGGTGACAAAGAAAATTGTTCCGGTATTAACGGTGGCACAATTATCAATATGATCCCTAATACTCTTCTTTCCTTTACCTGGGGTGACGAAAACCCGAGCCGAGATCTTCCGTGGGGCTCAACCCTCGTTGAATTTAAAATAGAAGAGAAATCAGGTGGCTGCCTCGTTACTATTTTTCATTATGATTTGCCGACTGAAAAAGAGGCAGAAGAACATACGGGTGGCTGGACAATGTTTCTTGAAAAAAATACCGTAAACTGGACCTGAAAACCTAAAATTCCGTGTTTCACTAACATTGGTACGGTGTGGATATATTTAAAAAAATACACGGTATTATTGAAACTATATTTGATGTTCGGCCAAATTGAAGCCGACAATACTGCTTATATAAACTTGACAGGATTATTGTCATGCGTCTACCTTATGGAATATTATAAATATAACAATAAATTATCCATCCGGAAGGTGCATGGCTGACGAGGTTGAAAATAACGATAGTGTATTCAAAGCATTCAATGAATGCCGAACGTCTTTGGTTAGATATATACGTAAGTATGTAGGCAAAAGAGATGATCCTGAAGATATTATGCAAGAAGCCTTTCTGCGAACCTTCAGAGCCGATAAAAAAACCAAAATAGAATTCCCAAAGACATATATGTACCGAACTGCCAAAAACCTGGCAATTCGTGAAAAAACAAAAATGGCGGCCCGACTTACGGAATATATAGAGGATTATAGCGGCCCGGCGTTCTCTACTAATGAACCCTCTGCATTTGACGCGTTGGTGAATAAGCAAAATGAGCAGATTTTAAAGTCTGCTATTGATGCTTTGCCACCACAATGCAGAAAAGTAACGGTATTACGTCTTATTCACGGAATGCCTTTAAAGGATATAGCTCAGAAAATGGAAATTACATTGAGCACGACAGAAAAGCACATTGCAAAAGGTCTCGAGCGTTGTGAAACATATATTCGTCTCCATAGTGAGGCGACAGAACAGAAACAAGTCAATTTGCTTGAAAAAAATAATACCTTCGGAGCTTCAGGTAATGAATGACGTCGTTAACTTTCCCAGTGAGAAAGCTAAAATTATTAACGAAGCCTGCCTATGGCTCGCTAAACTTGACGCGAGGGAACTTTCGCAACCTGAAAAGGTCGAGCTAACCAAATGGATCAACCAAAGTGAAGATCACAAAAGAGAATTAACGAGGCTTGCAGATATTTGGGATAATATTGAAGCCGCAAATTTGCGTGATATACCGCTTGAGATCGGTAAGGGGGAAGCAATTGAAACTCCTTTAATACAAGAAGATGTCTGTGAAAAACCAACAAAAAAGAAATTTCGCATTCTCATGTCGATTGCGGCAAGTTTATTTGTTTGCCTATCTATTGGAATGTTTTTACATATCCACGAATTGTCGCAGTTCAAGTCAACAAATGGTAAATATGCAACCGATATCGGGGAACAACAAACCGTCAGACTTTCCGATGGATCTGAAATTCGCTTAAATACAAATACATTGGTGGAAGTTAATTATTTTGACGGTAAAAGAAATATCCACCTTTATAAAGGAGAAGCGCATTTTAATGTCGCTCATGATCCTGATAAACCATTTACGGTTAAAGCCCGAAAGGGAGAGATAAGGGCATTAGGAACGATATTTTCCGTGCGGGTAAAAAATAATCGTGTCAATGTAATTGTTGAAGAAGGCACCGTTCGCATCAGAGCGAATGAAAACGTCATTCAGAGTACAAAAAATCTACTAGAAGTACCAAAAGAGGCGGAAATTAAAGAAATCAAAAAGGTCATGGTTATTGCTACTGCCGGAAAGAATGTTGTCTTTGGCGAACAGGAAATTGAATCTATCATTCAGGAAGAAAAAGAAGCTATCGAAAGAAAGTTTTCCTGGCGTCATGGTATGTTGGCATTTGATGACGAACCATTATCAGATGTGATCGATGAAGTATCCCGCTATACTTCAAACAAGATAATTATTGCTGACCCTGCTATTCGCTCGCTTCGGGTGGGGGGGTATTATCCGATTGGTAAAATACAAGTAATATTTGATGCTTTAGAGCTCAATTTGGGGGTCCATATTAAGCAGGTCGATGAGCGCACCTACTATATCACCTACGATGGAACCTAACGAGTTTCCATTATCAAATTAAATTAATGCCATATTCGGTATTGCTCGACTTTCTAAATCGCCATTTTGAAGTAGATGTGAGGTAAGAAAAATGCTGAACCATATATATTTAAAGATTATTTCTCGCTGCAGTAGAGGATTTACCCTACCGAGGGTTCCTTATATACAAGGCCGTTTTTTGACTAGTGTAAACAAAAGTAAAAATTGTGACCTAGGTATGATGAAAGCAGCTGAAATGGCGGAGGATATAGTTTGATCAGGAGTATCGTCATCTGTGTATTCTGCACTTTGTCATTATGGTGGCAATGTGTGGCTTGGGGTGACACATTAAACGACACATCAACAATGTTACAATTCGATGTGTCTGGTCAATCTGCAGACGATGGCTTGCGTGAGTTTGCCAGACAAGCAGGATTAGCTGTTATTTTTCGCCAACAGAGTGTCATAGCTTTTACGACAAATATTGTTAAAGGAAGTTACGACATTAATGCAGGTCTGGCCCGGTTGCTTGATAGCACCGGCCTTGAGGGGAGGATTTCTAAAAATGGCACAATTGTTATTGAAACCACACCTTCAATTGGACTTATAGCAACAAAGTCTAGCGAAGGAAAACAAATGAATAATAAGGTATTAAAAAATAAATTAAAAAAAGGAACATCGAGTTTCCTAATGTCGTTTTTAATTGCTACGGGATTGGTGGCACAAGATTCTAACATGCAGAAAGCAACGGCGCAACAAGCGGCGGATGAAGGGGAAGATATAATTGTGGTGACTGGTCGCCGTATGTCAACTGCTGCCGATGCTATTGGTGAAGGTGAAGCAGGTAACACGATATCTGTAACACGTGAAGCATTGTTATCAGCACCTTCCGGGGTTTCAGGTTTGAAAGCATTAGAAGGACTTCCCGGGTTTAATGTGCAGACGGACGGCGCACTAGGGTTATATGAATTTGGTAACTCGGTAACCGTTCGTGCTTTTAACTTTCAACAGGTTGGGTTTGTATTAGATGGTATCCCTATGGGCCGTCCTGATGCATTTGGCGGGAGTCCAATCTTTAGATATGTTGATAATGAAAACCTGCAACAGGTAAGAGCATCCCCTGGTTCTGGTGATATTTCATTACCTTCTGCTACGTCTTTAGGGCCAGTAGTTGAATATATAACGACGGCCCCATCGAATGAACCCAGTGCCTCATTGCAGATAACCTTCGGTGATGATAATTTGCAACGTACTTTTATCAAACTTGAAACAGGTGATCTGGACGGTTTCTCCGGTTATGTCAGCCGTTCAAAAACTGACAGTGACTTGTGGCGTGGCCCAGGTACTATTGACCGTGAACATTTTGAAGGAAAAATACGTTACGAATTTGATGATGATTCCTATATCAGTGCGCAAATTGTCCACAATGATTTCTTCGATTATGATAGTCCTTCAGTTAGTAGAGCTGCATATGACGCTACCACCGATACAAGTTCATCACGAAATGGTGTTGGCCGAAATATAGCTTATCTGGGAACTGTCCCCGATCTTGGTGTAGGCCCAAATGTCCAATTCGAAAATGGTAGCTATACCGGGTATTATATTGACCGGGTCAACGTTCGTAAGGACCTTCTTTTCGGTTTAACACTGGCAACCAACTTAACCGATAATCTTGATTTTCTATCAACTGGTTATTACGAGGATAAAGATGGCTTCGGTGTTTCACCAGACGGTTATTCAAACACTCTTGGTCATTATAACGAGCAAATCGCAGCTGGTGTCCCCGCCGCGTTTGGCCTGCCATTAACTATGCCACGAGGGGTTCAATACGGCTTATCTTCCGTTGGTGGTGACCGTAAAGGTGCTACTGCACGTTTCACATATCATGTTGCTAATCATAAAATTGAGATCGGTGGATGGTTTGAAAAAGAAACGTACAACCGTACGCAACTACGTCTTAATAAAGAAGGCGGTAATCCAGCCGGTGAATTGTTACCAAATGAAGTCGCGTATTATCGTCGGAATTATACGACAGATAGGGACTTCCTTCAATATAATATCAAAGACACCTTCTCAGTAATGGATGACCGTCTTACTATTGAAGTTGGCTTTAAAGGCTTGTATCTGGACTATAAACTTACTGGGTTCAGAGATTTTGATGATTATTCGCTTAGTGGTGGTCTTCCGGGGCATGGCCCACAAGCTGTAGGAAGTAAATTTAACGACGGGTTCCTGCCGATGGCTGGTATGGTTTATAAAATCACTGATACGGATCAGGTGTTTGCATCCTATTCGCAAAATTTCTCCCTTCCACGTGGGGCTGATGCACTATTTGATAACATCGTTACGCCAGATATTGGTGGCGAGAAATCAACCAACTATGAAGTAGGTATTAGAACAAACAGGCCAACATTCAATGGTGCTTTGGCATTCTATTATATTGATTTTGATGACCGGATTGAAACAGCGGGCCGCGAAATCGTCGGTCAACCTGGTCAAATCGAAACGATTGCTCAAAATGTTGGTAGTGTTGAAGCGTACGGAATTGAATTTACGGGTAACTGGAAACCTGCTTCATTCAATG
>JAESUD010000174.1 GCA_016763335.1 Emcibacteraceae bacterium
ATAATCGGCGTGCCCGTCGGTGCGGAAAAATCAAGCCCCTTATGCATACGGTTATATCCAAGCACCGGATGTTTGCGGTTATCGTAATAACCCGATAGCCGCGCGCCTTCGATTGGCGTTTTCATCAACGCCCGTTTTGAACTTTGCCCGTCTTCATGAAAATAATCGGAAAAATCTTTACCCTTGGGTGTGTGACGGTAAAGGCTCACTTCCTTACCACTAAGGGTAAGCTTGGCATAAAGAATATTACCTTCCTGCACCCGTCTGCCATCTTCGGAAAGCTTTCTTTCATAAAAAATTTCAAACTGGTCGCCTTTTCTCATCTCGCGCTGAAAATCGACGTCATAACTAAATATCCGAATCAGATCGACAATGATAATCTGCGGCAGCCCTTGACGCTGCGCCGCAAGAAACAAACTATCTTCAATAATACCCGATGCATGGCGGGTAATAACCTGTGTCGGCAATTCTTCAACGGCACCAATATATTTTCCCGCGTCATGTTTAACAACAATAAGATGGTCAAAATCTTTCTGCATTTCAAGGCGGTTTAATGTGCCGTCGGCGCTATAATTAACATTGATTTTCTGCCCGACTTGCACTTTGCGAACATTAAAATGATCCCCGAGCGCCGCAATAGCGTTAAATGCCTCGCGGTTATCGGCGCCATTATCCAGCAGCGCATCCATCAAACCCTGACCACGGTTTATTCTAATCTCTTTAAATATAAGCGCACCGTCCGTCACCTGACTAAGCGATATCGCCTCGTTTAAGCTGAGCGGCTCTTCCCCCGGCACATTTTGGACAGATGTCTCGCGCAGCTCTTGCGTGATTTGTTCTGTGACTTGCGGGGTTATTTCTGCGCTGTCATCATCACCGGAAAACAGCAGATTGCTAAGCCCGAGCGAAAGACCAAAGATAAAAAAAACGGAGCCATATACATGGCGTCTATGCTCTTTATATATATGCAGGATATATTCTTTAATAATAAATTCCTTAAATTGCCTGACTAACTTTAATGAATAGAGGTTAGTATAGCGTAAATTTATTTTAAAAAGACCGAGGAAAATTTCAAGGAAAATTTATATATTTTTTAAGGGGAACAAAGATTGGCGCACATAATAAACCCCTGCATTTATAATCAGATTATCAACTTTTTATAAAATGAATGAACTCAGTAGTATGCATAGAAGCGGAAGTGCCAAATAAAAGCATATTGACAGGCACAGTATCCGCCTATTACTTTTCTCAACCTGATCCGAGAGTGTTTTTAGGACCTCAAGCCATCCGAACTATTACGATCACTTATTGCCAAACACTACATAAATGTGTAATAACTTAAGTGTAGGGAGGAGTGTGTTTTCAAAAGCAGACCGACCTTGTTTACAGCTTTAAACTGCACAATACGAGGTCGATCGTGAACAGAAAACTGAAAGTATTATTCATAAATTTTCCAACGTTTACTCCTGCCGGCGTGGAATCCTGCTTTAAAACTACTCCTTCGCCGTATCTGATGCAGGTTCCTCTCGGAATAGCCCATCTTGCTTCAGTATTAGAAACGAAAGAATTTATCGAGAGTGTTGAGTGCATTGATTATTGCGCTGAATTAGAGAACGGCCCGGCATACGGATCTTATGAAAATTTCATTGCTACATTGGCATCAAAAATCACCTATACTCCCGATATTCTTGCTTATTCAATGAACTTTTCCACTCAACATGATTTTTTTATTAGGTGTGAAAAACAGCTAAAGCCGATGTGGCCGCACAGTATCACTATTGCCGGTGGGACCCATGCCACTAACATCACACGGGAACTTTTTCAAGGGTCGTCGCTTGATTATGTGGTGAGGGGGGAAGCCGAAAATTCCCTGGCTCAACTGCTAAATTTAATTTCAAATGATGAGGCGGACAAAGCAAGTTCTATACAAGGCGTTTACTTCAAAGATTCCATATCCAATGAAAAAACACTGAAGATTTCTGAGTATCCTGATCTTGATACATTGCCAGCACCTTGCTGGCATATGTTTGACATGCCAAGATATACTGAAAAATATTCTGAAACCTTTGTACACGCAGAACGAAGAAAATCATGTTCCATAATGACATCGAGAGGCTGCCCCTTTCATTGTACTTTTTGTTCATCCTTCACACTTCACGGAAGAAAAATGCGATATTTTGGTGTCGAGTGGACAAAAAAAGTAACGACACAGCTCTACGAGGAATATGGCGTTACAGAGTTTATTATTCAGGACGATATGTTCACAGTTCACAGGGAACGAACGATCGAAATGTTAACGGAACTTCAAAAACTTTCGATACCGGACTTGGCATTGAGTGTTAAGAACGCATTATCAATAAATACTCTTGATGAGTCAGTCATTGATGCTTTAGCAGCGACGGGGCTGGAGACAGCATATCTAGCAGTTGAATCGGGCTCAGAGCACGTCAATCACAATATCATGAAGAAACGGGTAAAGTTAGATAGAGTTCCCGGTATTATTCGGATGTTCAGAGAGCGGAACGTACCGACATGTTGTTTTTTTATTATGGGATTCCCGGGCGAAACAAAAGAGATGATGGAAGAAGGCATTAAATTTGCCGAAAGTATCAATTCGGATTGGTGTACCTTTAATGCTGTCAAGCCGCTCGTGGGTACGCCGCTATATGATGAAATGCTGGCTGAAAACTATATTGATCATACACCTGAATTTTGGGCACAAACGGCCTACGGACTCAGAGAATTTGATACGAAAGAAATTGCTAAAGATGAATTGAATACTCTTCTATATGATGCAAATATCAGAATTAATTTCCTGAATAACTATAACGTGAGAAGCGGCAACTATACTGTCGCCACCAATATGTTTAAAAATATCGTAGAGGACTACCCATACCATATAATTGGTTGGTATATGCTGCATATTTGTTCTAAGAAAACAGGTGATGAAGAGCAATCCCGTGAGTATCTGAAAAAAATAAAAATGCTATTGGAGACTGATGAGCGTGCCTCTAGCATGTTTTTGCAATATGAAAAAAACCTACCCGATTTAGACAGCTTAAATGCTAATTTATTGCAAGGAGCTGCTGATTATAGGGTCAATGCCTCCACTTCGATAAGCCAACAATTAAACAGCACGGTTGATGCGGAACCTGCCTGAATCCACGAAGACTTTCATAAAATATGCTCTGACACACACAAATCCCTCAAATTATGATCCAACCTAGGCGCGGACTTCGGTATTTGAAATGGACAGATATTCGTTAGTTGGTTCTGACTTGGCGGCTTTGCAGGCGGGATTGTGCCGGTAGCCTAAGCGTAAGCGCCGGCGCTTGAGGCTGGATTAAGAGAGCAAAGCTACGGGGGTGGGTTTGAGTAAT
>JAESUD010000175.1 GCA_016763335.1 Emcibacteraceae bacterium
CATTGCCATTGATGAAATTGTCACTATTTTTTGGATTAAACCATAGCGCATGATGATCCACATGAGGGGCGCGGATGGTGTCGTAAGTCTTGCCGCCATCAATGGATTTCATCAATCCGCCATTAAGGACAAAAACATTGTTGGCATTATTAGGATCAACATAAATATGCAGGTAATACCATGCCCGGGCAAAGGTTCTGCCGTCGTTACTGACTTGGTTAAAACTATCACCACCGTCGGTGGAACGGTAAACGCCGCCTTTACCGTCTAGGGCATCAATGGCGATATAGACAATATTATGATCAGAAGCGGCGATGGCGATGCCCATTTTGCCTTTCAAGTCCGGCAGGCCTTTTGTTATTTCCGTCCAGTTATCACCGCCATCTGTGGTTTTATATACCCGGCTTCCCGGTCCGCCGCTAACGACCACCCAAGGTTTTCTGTTAAATTCCCATGATGTGGCCATCATAATGCGTGGGTTCTCGGTGCTTACGGTTAAGTCAACAATGCCGCTTTCGTCGTTGATATAGAGGATTTTTTCCCATGTGTTTCCACCGTCTTTTGAACGGTACATACCGCGCTCTTCATTTGGTCCCCACGGGTTACCCTGCGCGGCGACATAGACCAAGTCGGGATTTTCGGGATGGACAAATATTCTGCTGATATGACGGGTTTCTTTTAGGCCCATATGGGTCCAGGTTTTACCGGCGTCCATGGATTTATAAACGCCGTCACCGTGCGATGTTTTAACGCCGCGAACCGGGCTTTCGCCAGTGCCGACATAAATGATATTAACGTCCGACTTGGCCACCGAAATGGCGCCAATGCCAGTTGTGTTGAAAAAACCGTCGGATATATTATGCCATGTAATACCGGCATCATCTGTTTTCCAGACACCGCCGCCAGTTGCGCCCATATAATAAGTTTGGCTGTCGTCCCAAACACCGGAAACTGTGGTCACACGTCCGCCGCGGTAGGGGCCAATGCTTCTATATTGCATAGCTTGAAATAGCTCAGGATTAACTTGCGGTTCTTGTGCCGTGGCACTGAAGTTAAAACTGGTAGAAAATAAGCTAGTAATGACGATTAACATCAAGCGAATATTTGACATAAGAGACCCCGTGTTATTTTGATTTTATATTTTTCATTCTAAGGGGAAAATTTATTAAAAAGCAAATGAAACTTGTACTTAGTCAGCAGGGATTATTATTTTGTTAATGTCATTATCATATGTTTATACATATATCTAATGGGGCAAGATAAATGTATGGTAAAGGCAAATTAACCACCTGGAATGATGAAAAGGGTTTTGGATTTATCACGCCTAATAATGGTGGAGAACAAATTTTTATTCATGCAACAGGTTTTTATTATTGCAACAAAAGACCTATGGTTAATCAGAATGTAACTTATATGATTAAGCCGGGTAAGAATGGTCTACCCTGCGCTATTGATGCAGCATTTAATGAAGCACCACAAATTAAAACAAAACCTAGGAAAATTAAGGCTATCACTTTAATACTTTCGATGTTCTTTATGTCGTTTGTTGGGCTTGTGGTTTTAATAGCTGAAGTGTCAAAATATATATTCGTTTACTATTTTGTTTTAAGTTTATTGACTTATTACATGTACGCGGAAGATAAGCATGCGGCCAAAGGTGGCATTCAGCGCATACCAGAAAACAGATTGCATTTTTTCTCGTTAATTGGTGGCTGGCCGGGTGCTTTAATTGCACAGCGGACATTTCGTCACAAAACCAAAAAACAATCATTTTTAATAATTTATTGGTTAACGGTCATTCTTAATGGCGCAGGATTTTTATGGTTTGTAACGCCGCAGGAACTCACTTTTAAAACCGATATTAAAAGGGTGACCTGGGATAGCGTGGGACAGCTCGTTAATCTGCTACTGAATTAAATAAGCTGTCCCTGTCTTTGTTATATTGCTACCGGATTATGAGGGCATTATGCCCACATATCTATCATTAACTAGGAAATGAACCCAGATGCTCGCGGCGTAGCCTAGGGCAATGACCGGGGTCCATTTTAAATGGCCGAAGAAAGTATACTGGCCCTGTGATTGCCCCATTAGCGCAATGCCGGCTGCGGAACCAATGGAAAGCAAGCTACCACCAACACCGGCAGTAAGGGTTACAAGCAACCACTGTGAGGTATCCATTGTAAGTTCCATTTGCAACACGGCGACCATAACCGGGATATTATCAACGATGGCAGACAAAAACCCGACCATAATATTGGCAAATGTAGGCCCCATTTCACCGTATAAGTTACTGGAGACAAGGTTTAGATAACCGATAAAACCAAGACCGCCGACACACATGATAACGCCAAAGAAAAATAGTAAGGTGTCCCACTCGGCACGCGCTACTTCGCGGAAACTGTCAAATTGGCGTGTGTCACCAATATCACCTACCCCTAAATTTTCACCGGGCATTTTCGCAGAATAACCTTCATGTGTTTTTCTTAAATAATGACCAAAAAGCTTAAGGTAAGCAAGGCCGACCATCATACCGAGGAAAGGCGGAATATGCAGGAAGCTATGGAATGATACAGCTGTCGTAATGGTCAGAATAAAAAGAAGAATTATTCGTTTGGCACCTCGTTGCATTTGCACCACTTCATTTTCAATCTGCGGCTTTTCGGTGCTGATTGCAAATGACATTATCGTTGCAGGAATAATATAATTAACCACAGACGGTAGGAATAATGAGAAGAATGTCCAGAAATCGACGATACCAGTTTGCCATACCATCAATGTGGTAATATCACCAAACGGGCTAAAAGCACCACCGGCATTTGCGGCAATGACGATATTGACAAAAGCTACGCTGATAAAGTTTTTATTGCCTTTTCCGACAGCGAGAATAACTGCGCACATGACAAGGGCAGTGGTTAAGTTGTCGATAATCGGTGAGAGACAAAAGCTTAAAGCACCGGTAATCCAGAATAATTGTCTGTAACTGAAATTATGTCGTATGAGCCATGCGCGAAGGGCGTCAAAAACACCACGTTCATTCATGGAGTTGACGTAAGTCATTGCCGCAAGCAGGAAGAGAAACAGCTCACCAAATTCAATGAGCAGATGTTTTATCGCTTCTTCTGTGGCGTGACTTGGGTCGTCCATATACTGATACGCAACAGTGCACCAGATAATGCCGGCCCCAAAAATTACGGGGATTGATTTTTTTAAATGTGTGTACTCCTCGGCGATGACCAGGGAGTAGCTGAGGATAAAGACGATTATGGCGGCAATGCCGACCCAATGAGCTGTTAAATCCATTTTTATGACCTTTCATAATATCCAAATGACATTTTTTTAAATGACCTTTGGATTTTATACATTACACGAGTAATGCAATTTTTAATAATATTAGTAGATAATGATTGAACTTGCGCGCATGCGGTCACCAGTAATCTGGTGACATGTTTTAAAACAATGCGTGCGAATTGACCGTTAAACGGTGGGTGGTTCATCTTCGAGGTAGTTTCGATCGTTTGGGATCGCGAACTGATCCTTAAGTGCGTAGCCAAATTGGCTAGGGATATAAGGATCGTTGTAGTTATGAGAAGAGATGACCTTTTCTTCAGCCTCGGCTTCACCGAGTGCTTCGATATATTCGAACCACATATTGTGGTTGGAATTTTTATGTGATTTATTTGTTTCTGAAATTGGAAAGTTTATTAATTCGCCAGCCGATATATCAGGAGAAAGTACCGCAGACACAGCAAAGCCCGTCGATGCAAAATTAAGCACTAACATAGGCAGAAGAGACAGAATTAAAATAAACTTTTTCATATAAATCTAAATTTTGTGTACCATTATTTTATTCATATAGGATGGGTTTTAATTAATGCAATAGCGTGTGTGTCGATTATTGAATATTAATTGAACTTCACAATTTTGTTATATTTTACTAAGTGACCTTTATAAAGATTGTTAGTATATTCGTATTATGGATAAAATAAATAAAAATATTGGTAAATTTTGTGATGCAAAATATACTCAAGATGGCAGTGTCAGAGCGAGTGTCAGCCTTAAATCCCTTGAAACATTATGGTTTAATACCGGAACTTTATGTAATCTTGAATGCGTGAATTGTTATATTGAATCGTCGCCAACAAATGACGCGCTTGTTTATATAAGTCATAAAGAGGTGCTCACTTACCTTGATGAAATCCGTGATGATAATATATCGGTGGCGGAAATTGGTTTGACGGGCGGGGAGCCGTTTATGAACCCGGATATCATTAAAATCATTGAAAGCTCACTTGGACGTGGTTTTAAAATGTTAATACTCACTAATGCCATGCGGCCGATGATGCGCCATAAAGACGCGCTTCTGAAAATCAAAAACAAATATTCTGATAGAATATCGATCAGAGTTTCAACCGACCATTTTAGCAAGGATATTCATCAGGAAGAGCGTGGTGATAGAAGTTGGGACCCGATGATATTAGGCCTTAAATGGTTATCTGATAATGGTTTTGATATTCATGTGGCAGGGCGAACTTTTACCCACGAGAATGAAGATAAACTTAGGGCAGGTTATACGAGGTTATTTGAAAAGCATGACATTAATGTTGATGCAAATAATACAGATTCTTTGATATTATTCCCGGAAATGAATGAACAGGAAGATGTGGTTGAAATTACTTCTGCCTGTTGGGGAATATTGAATGTAAACCCGGATCATATGATGTGCGCCAGTTCACGGATGATAGTAAAACATAAAGGAGCGGCGCAACCAGCGATCATGGCTTGCACGTTACTTCCTTATGATAATCAGTTTAATATGGGGGCATCATTAAGCACGGCGGGTAAAGACGTTTCATTAAATCATCCATTTTGTTCAACTTTTTGTGTACTTGGCGGTGCATCC
>JAESUD010000176.1 GCA_016763335.1 Emcibacteraceae bacterium
CACAATTACCAAATTGAAGAAGATTTTGAAGCCGGCATCGTTCTTACTGGGTCCGAGGTAAAATCTTTACGTGCCGGTGAAAGCAATATCACCGATAGTTACGCCGAAGTAAAAAATGGTGAAATGTTCCTTATCAATAGCTACATCAAGGAATATGAGCAGGCAAACCGCTTTAACCATGTTTCGCGCCGCGTGAGAAAGCTTTTATTGCACCGCAAGCAGATCAATAAAATGATGTCGGCAATACAAAGAAAAGGTATGACAGTCGTTACTTTAAAATTATATTTTAATGATCAAAATCGTTGCAAAGTCCAGTTAGGTCTAGCAAAAGGTAAAAAGCTCCACGACAAGCGCGCATCAGCCAAAGAAAAAGACTGGGGCAGACAAAAAGCTAGGATTCTTAAAAATGAGGCACAGTAATAAAATATAGGATATTTTTCTATTCAGTATTATCAAGGAAACTAATTGCTTCAAGTAATCCTCTTCGTCCAACATTATCATTGTTCCTTAATCTAGAGATAACGGAAAATTTTGTATTTAATATTCCGCTTTCATTATATCTTTGCTCTTCTTGTTTTGCAGCAGCTTTAGCTTTTGAATTTATGCCATGAATAAAAACATATCTATTCTTACGCATTAGTTCAATTTTTTCCGGTTCTTCTTTTTTCCAAGTAAAAGGAATACAATTTACATAAATAGAGCCTTTAATAATATGAGGGTAAAATTGTGCTGTCCCTCCTACAACATTGCAGCTACGATAGGCTATTGAGTAGACACGGTTTGTGTTTATTTTATACTTTTCCTGAAGTAGTGGTAAGGCCATAATGCCATGGAGCATTTCTTTTCCGTAAGCCAGCATACCCCCAGTATAAATTCTTACAAATATTAGATTTTTCTCTTCCATAACACTTTTCCAACCACGAGGTTCTCTGTGTCTTTCGCCATAGGTTTGAAATAACAATATTCCACTGGGTAACGAAGGATCGTAGCTTTTAGGTACATAAATTTGCCAAGTTAATTTTTTACTTTTATCTAATATTTTCTCAAAATTTGTTGCTAATTCGTCTCCAAGAATATCAAGACTTGTACTAGTGATTTTGAATGCACCAACTTTTTCTTCTTGAGCTAGAGAGAATGAAGCCAGAATATAGAAAATAATAATTGCTAAAGACAATTCTTTTTTGGATATCATAATTGATTACCCCCAATAAGGCTCATGTGTTTAACAAATTAAATCTATTTATTTGGATATGATATAATATGACTTATTTATAAAATTGAGTCAAATTCATAGAATAATGTGTTATTGGATTGGAAAACCTATTGTGACTGAATATTAAGTTGGAAAATAAATAAGCACCCCCAATATTGGGAGTGCTTAATTTTAAATTATAGGGTTCTATTAAAAACTTGGTGTGGCTACAGGGTCGCCGAATTTCCAACTGCCATCGGGTTGCAGACAGGCTTGGCCATATGCGGGAACAGATTGACCACCCACTTGAATAGTTGTTGTATATTCACGGGATTGCAGACAACTGCTATTTTGTTGTGGCTGTTGCTGTTGGGCTGCTACCGGTTGATAATTATAGGCCGGCTGGGGCTGACTATAAACGGGCACCTCTCTTATAACAGTTTGAACAGGTCTATCGACATATACAACTCTTGTCCCTGGGCCTCTATAACGGTAGGGGGCATTGTAGCGGTAATATGGCTGTCTATAGCCGCTATTATAACCATATCTTATATCAACACGACTTCGGCTATAATGATGATTATCGTAACGACTGCTGCTATTAAGGGCAGAAAATAAAATTGCGCCACCGATAAGGCCTGCTACAAGTCCAGCGCCATTTCCGCCGCGATGTCCTCTTCTTTGACCACCACGGTATCCACGTCCTCTATTTGAATTATTGTTAATGACGACGTTATTATGGTTTCCAATGACACGGCTGTTTACCTGTGCGGAGACTTTAGCGACAGGTATTGAAATCATACTTATTGACACAATCCCGGCAATGATAACTGACTTATTTAGGAAATTTTTAATTATACTCATTTTTTATTCCTTCCTTAATTACATAGACCCGTTCACCTAATAAATACTATAGCAAGGCTATCTGAACTCAATCTGAATGATCGTTGAAAAGGGCAATATAATACCCGCACTCGGCGGGTATTATAGGTTTAGTTAGTGTTTGATTAATAATCTGGTTCCACGACCGGGTCACCGAATTTCCAACTGCCGTCCGGCATCAGACAGGCCTGACCATATGCTGGAACGCTATCGCCTCCAATTTCAATGGTGGTGGTATATTCACGAACTTGTAAACAGTTTTCACTATCAAATTGTGGTTGCGAATAAATCGTCTGTTGTGGTTCCTGCGTATAAACAGGAACCTGCTGCACAATGGTTTGAACCACGGGACGTTCAACATAAACGACCCTTGTTCTTGGGCGGTAATAGTTGCTTGAGCCATACCCATACCCATAGCCATAGCTAGGCCCGTATCCATACCCATAATATGGAAAGCCGGTATTATATCCATAACCAGTGTTATATCCATAACCATAGCGGCTGTTATAATAGCTGTGGCTGTAATAAGAATTATACGTAAGAGTGGCACCTACATGGTTGTTACCTCGGTTATTATAATACTTATAACCACGATTTCTGTATTTATTACCTTTTCTATAGGTGTTGTGATTATTGTAATTATTAACAGTGATGTCGCGGTCGCCACGGTTTCCGCGATTTTTATTTACCACAGTGCGGTTGCGGTTGTTGTTGGTGACCGTGCGGTTGCCTCGATTACCACGTTTATTAACAATTGGTCTATTGCTTCGGGCATTCACCACAGCATTACGTTTAGTGCGGTTATTTACCACGGCGTTACGTTTGCTGCGGTTGTTATTAACAGCAGGCCGGCTTTTGTTGTTGTTAAAAGTCGGACGTTTATTAACAACCGGTCGAATGCTTCGGGTATTCACCACGGCATTACGTTTAGTGCGGTTATTATTAACAGCAGGCCGGCTTTTATTATTGTTAAAAGTCTGGCGTTTATTAACAATTGGACGATTACTTCGGGCGTTAACAGCCGGTCTATTACTGCGGCTTTTAGTGGCTACTCGATTACTGCGGTTTCTTACAGCAGGGCGAGCAGTGCGGGCTCTATTGACCACGGACTTTGTGTTAGTATTTTTTGTGTAGCTGGATTTGGTTTTATTTCGTTTTGGTTCTGCGTCAGCATAAGGTATCGTCATTAAGCCAAATGCCACGAGACCTGTAATTACTGCAGACCCTTTTAGGAATTTATTTAACATACTCATAATTCTATTCCTTCCAAAAAAAATAATAGAACCCGATCACCTGATATTCACTATAGTTAATCTACCTTAACTCAAACTGAACGTCATTTCCACAATAAATTAACACTATTGGTTGTTTATTTATCCAAATGATTGAAAATATTCATATATACTATACTTATGAATGTATCTGGGTTCATGAAGCCATTGCCATAATCACCGTTATATTTATCGAGAGGGTTAAGCTTTTTAACGTCATCAAGTGATAAACCTTGCTTCGCTAACGGTCTTAGGATGCTGTCTATATCCATGAGAACATTATTATAAATTTGAAGGCCTGCTTTATTAGTAAGCGGCCCATGGCCAGGGATGATCTGCGTTTCATCATCAATGGTTGTCAGCGTTTCTTTGGTTAAATCAAGCAACCCTTGCCATGACCCACCGCCCGGCACATCGATATAAGGATAGGCCTCATTAAACATAGTATCACCCATATGAATGACATTTTTCCCCTCAAAATAAACAATGCTATCACCATCGGTATGGGCGGAATGATAATGTTTAGTTTTCATGTGAATGCCGTTCATATGAAAAGTAAGTTCATCGTTAAAACTGATAATTGGTAATGCTTCCTTTGCGGAGCCGCTATCGCTCAATCGCTTATATACATTGTCATGGGCGACAATATCGATGCCTTTTTTACCAAGATTTTCATTACCACCGGTATGATCGCCGTGATAATGTGTGTTAAAAACAAAATGAATGTCGTCGGTGGAAAGTTCGCGTATGGCAGTAAGTATTTTATCTGTTAGCGGCGCATATTGATCATCGATTAGAAAGACCCCATCTTCACCGATGGAAACCCCGAGATTGCCGCCTTCACCCATAAGCATATAAATACCATCGGTAACTTTGGTTGTGGTGATTTCAATGTTGTCCCAGTCCTGAGCGTATGAACTGGCGTTGATTGATAACAGGGCAACTGATGTTAAGAGTATTTTTTTCATGATTATGACCTTAATTTTTTGTTGAATGAAAAAACTATATCATAAGGTCAGGTGAATTCAAATGGTGGATTACGCAGAGCTGTTTTGATGTTATGGATTGGTTTTTAGAAAGGACTGGATATTTCGAAAAACATCTTCAAACATTTCTGTAGTCAATCTTTTGGTGTTAGTATTATAGCGGGAGCAATGATAACTGTCGATCAACGTCAGGCCATTTGAAAGTTGATGCATTTGATTGTGGCCAAATTTGAAAGCGGATTTTTTTTCGCCGTATGTTGATAGAATGGCATTATGAGCCACCAGTCCAAGTGCCAGAATGAGGCGGATTGTTGGTAATTTTTCAATTTGTTCAATTAAAAAAGGCCGGCAATTTTTTTCTTCTTCACCGATGGTCTTGTTTTGTGGTGGTACACAGCGAACGGCATTGGTGATAATCGCTTTTTGCAGGCGTAATCCGTCATCAATGCGCGCATCATATGATCCGACTGCAAAATTAAATTTCACCATTGTTGGATATAACAAATCACCGGCATAATCACCTGTAAATGGTCTTCCAGTTCGGTTTGCACCCTTTAATCCGGGGGCGAGGCCAACAATTAATAATTCAGCATCCTTAGCACCAAAAGCCGGAACGGGGCCATTGAAAAAATCAGGATATTTTCGCTGATTGTCATTTCTAAAACCCGTTAATCGTGGGCATAA
>JAESUD010000177.1 GCA_016763335.1 Emcibacteraceae bacterium
AAAAATAACTGCAGTATGTGTTTCTAACAAGGCAGGGATAGGTTGTAGTTTTCCTTGATTATATTAGATAATTCTAATTTATAAAATTATAAATATTAAATACATTAAACTAATACAATCAATGCGCGATAAATTAATACAAAATTTACTTTATTAGAATAGGGTTTTTATCAAGTAGTAGTGTCTTGGGGTACTAGAAAATACTTTTTTATAAATTCAATTACAAAAAAGTATTGGTTGATTAAATTTACAACAATCTATTAAAGGGAACACAATGTTTAACAAAACTAAGAGCATCAACAGCAATGAAGAATTACACGCACAACTAGATGCATTAAACAAATCACAGGCTGTTATTGAGTTTGAAATGAACGGTACTATTAAAACCGCTAATGAAAATTTTCTAAATGCTCTTGGTTATGAACTTTCCGAAATAAAAGGCAAACATCACAGCATGTTTGTTGAACAAGAATACGCAAACAGCAGAGAATATAAAGATTTCTGGCAAACCTTAAACAATGGCGAATTTCAAGCTGCGGAATATATGCGTCTTGGCAAAGGCGGCAAAGAAGTATGGATACAAGCATCTTATAATCCAATTAGAAATAGCAAGGACAATCTAATCGGTGTTATAAAATTTGCCACTGAAATAACAGAACAAAAATTAAAGAATTTCGATAATGAAGGACAGATTGCCGCGATCAACAAAGCACAAGCTGTTATCCATTTTAATATGGACGGTACAATCATTGACGCCAATGAGAACTTCCTGACCGTTCTTGGTTATAACCTTTCTGAAATCCAAGGAAAACACCATAATATGTTTGTTGAAATAGTTTATGGTGCCAGTGTGGAATATAAAGAATTTTGGGAAAAATTAAATCGTGGCGAGTTCCAGACGGCAGAATATAAACGCATCGGCAAAGGTGGTAAAGAAGTATGGATACAAGCATCCTACAATCCAATTTTCGATGACAAAGGCCGTGCATTTAAAGTTGTGAAATTTGCTACCGACGTCACAAAACAAAAATTGCAGATGGCGGATTATACAGGGCAAATAGAAGCCATCAACAAAGCACAAGCCGTCATTCATTTTAATCTTGATGGTACAATCATTGATGCCAATGAAAATTTCCTGACTACTCTTGGTTATAATTTTTCTGAAATTCAAGGCAGGCATCATAGTTTATTTGTTGAAGAAAAATATGGAAATAGTGATGAATATAAAGAATTTTGGAAAAAACTGAATCGTGGAGAATATCAAGCAGCAGAATATATGCGTATTGGTAAAAATGGTAAAGAAATATGGATACAAGCGTCTTACAACCCAATATTAGATCTTAACGGCAAACCGTTCAAGGTCGTAAAATTCGCCACAGACATAACAGTTTCCAAGCAAGAGCGCGAGCGCAAAAATCTTGTCCAACATGATATTGCTCAAGAACTTAAAAACATTTCAAGCGCGATGACAAATGCAACAGAACAGGCCTCAAACGCCGCTTCTGCATCAGAAGAAACCACAACAAATGTCCAATCTGTGGCTGCAGGCGTTGAAGAATTTGATGCTTCAATTTCGTCGATTGCACAAAGTATGCAAAAATCTCGTGAAACTTCCGATAATGCCTATCAGCATTCTACCCAAGGCGGTAAAGCAACTAAACGACTACTTGAAACCGCTAGTTCTATGACGAGCATCGTTGAACTTATTCAGGGCATAGCCAGTCAGATAAACTTGTTAGCCCTTAATGCCACGATTGAAAGTGCCCGTGCCGGTGAAGCAGGAAAAGGATTTGCAGTAGTTGCTAGTGAAGTTAAAAATCTTGCTGATCAGGCAGCAGATGCGACTAATCAAATTTCCACAGAAATTCAAGGCATTCAATCGGTATCAAACGAAGTTAATGACAGTTTTAAAGCGATCCAAAGCTCACTTGAAGAAGTGCGTACATATGTAAGTGATAGCGCGGCAGCCATTGAACAGCAAACTTCCGCTTCCCGCGAAATGACTGGAAACATGCAAAATGCCGCAAGTGGTGTTTCGCAAATTAATGTTAATATCAACGAAATTGCCAGGGCAACAGAACTTGCTAACACCGCCGCACATAAAGTGGAAGAAATGTCAAAATCTATTGCATAAAAAATCTTAATTGTTTGCATAAAAAGGGAACCATTATATTTGGTTCCTTTTTTATTTGTTCTTCCAATATAGGCGCCTTTCCTGTACATAATCGCAACACCAATATAAATATGAGATTTGATTATGTCGCTTAAAGATGACCTTATGGCTCGCGCTGAAAATAAATGTGAACTTTGTACTAGTACTGATAAACTTGAAATATTCGAGGTTGGACCAGATAGTGACGGCAGTGCTGATCAAAGTGTTCTTCTTTGCGATATATGCCGCAATCCGGGAAAATCAGACGTCCACCACTGGCGCTGCTTAGGCGACAGCATGTGGACCCCTGTTCCTGCCGTTCAAGTGCTCGCGTGGCGCATGCTTAATCAATTAACTGACGAAGCATGGGCAAGAGACCTGCTCGATATGCTTTACCTAGACGAAGAAACCGAAATTTGGGCCAAAGCAGGTATGGTCAAAGCAGAAGAACCTGCCATTGAAACCGCTATAGTCCATAAAGACAGCAATGGCGCAACTTTAAGCGCGGGTGACACCGTCGTGCTCATTAAAGACCTAAACGTAAAAGGCGCAGGCTTCACCGCCAAGCGCGGCACCGCCGTAAGAAACATATCCTTAGTAGAAGATAACGAAGCCCATATTGAAGGCAGAGTTGAAGGACAACAAATCGTAATTCTGACCGAGTTCGTTAAGAAGAAATAGTGAACAAGCCGTTGACCGGAAAACAATTATAAGATGACTAGATGAAGTAAGATATTATTGACAACAACACTCATCTTGTCATAATTAAAAGGTATTTATTTTAAAAGTAATAGAATGGGGTCCAATGAAAAAAATCATCTTAATTGCGATATCGCTTTTGCTGTCTGCCTGCGCGCAAAGCATTTCAACTGACACAACCTTTAATACAAACAATGATGACGGCCTAATAGCCATCGGCGTTGATTCCTCTAGCTACCTTACGCTTTTAACATTTTCGCGGATGGATCCCAAAACATGCAAATTAACGGCATTTGCCGGCCTCGGAAATAGAGGAATAGATGGAAAAGGCACTGGCAAACATTTTTATATGAATACTTTTCCGGCGGGCGTCTGGGTATTGTCAAGCGCAACGTTCGGAGGTTCAGGGGTAAGAGTTGTAAACAAATTTGATAAAGGCGGCATTGCCTTTGAGGTAAAACCCGGAGAGTTTATCCATATAGGCGAACTTGAGCTCGGATTCTTTGGCCCTAAAATTAATAAACCAGACCCGCAAGGTCTCGCAACATATTTAAACGAATTCCCGAATGTTTCGGTAGCACCAACAACCGTGAAGCCGTGGCTCACACCATTTTCATTTAATAAAAATAAAGCCATCTCTGGCTGTAAGCCTCGCCCGTCCTAGTTTACTCGGCTTTGCGTACCCTAAGCCCATGTTGAAGGCAGGGTTAAAGGCCAACAAATCGTCATTCTGACGGAATTTATTAGGAAGAAATAGTGATATTTTTACAACGGTTTTGGCAATTCTTAACTATTTTTTAACCAAAACACCATGCTAAGCTGTTATTTCTTTTAAACAAATAACGAAACTTCATAATAATCTGGAATTCACTTAATCAAAGAGTATCATGACCGAAGTGAAGTATTTTATAGTTTAGTATCGAGTTTATTATGAGTAGAACAAGTATCAATGCACAAGCATTTGCCGTTTTTGGCAATAGTGATATCCAGCCTTATGTAGGCTTGATAACATTACCAAAGCCCACCAATATATCGCAACTATTAAATAACGAGCTCTATGCTTGTTATGAATAAATATCTAATTCCTGTGTTTGCGCTGGCGATAGCCGGTTACACCACAGCCCCGACGGATAAACCCGCCGAGCCCCAAGCGCCCCTTGCGACAGGGTTGGTTGCGGTCACAATGCAAAGTGACGACGGATTTACCGAGATTAGTTTTGCCAAAATCAATCCGCTCACCTGTCATGTTGAAAAAACAATTTCATATGAAGGCGCCAACTACCCAAAGGGTATATCCGGCGATACACATTTAATTGAAAATTTTGAAACCGGAACATGGGTAATCGAAGGAACAACCTTCATCGATGGCCACAATAAAACAATCACCAGATTTGAAAATGGCGCCCTCACCTTCAATGTTAAGGAAGGCGCATTTATCCATCTTGGTAATCTGAAGCTTTCAACATCTGGCTCAATCCTTTCACAAGAAGTGATCGAACATCTTGCCCACTATGTTGCCGGCAACCCGATCGTTAGAGCCGACCCTTCAATCGTTGAGCCAAGAATAACACCCTTTTCACATAATTCAGACGAACCAGTAGTTGGCTGCAAGTCAATTTCGGATGATCAGGTTTAACAATTGATTATGTTACGCCGCGCTGTCGCGGGGCGTAACATAGAATTTTTCTTGCTCACAATTTTCCTCATCCTCACCAAAAAACCCTTGAGTATCACTCAAAGGGTCTGCGGTAGAATTTCTGATTTCGGGAAATATATATTGACTTCGAAGCATCATTGACCGCCATTCCTTAAAATTCAAATTTTTATTAGACCTGTTTAAGTTATCCATTAAGAAACCCTTTACCTGAATGTTATTGTTACCGGGATATTTACCCGGCAATTATGTAAAGAAAACGACGGTTTTATGAAGATATTATGAAATCAGAAACAATTTACTGAACTATTCAGTTGACTATTTAATTTTATCTTCTTAATACTAAACCATATAGTTCAGTATTAAGGATATAAATAGATGCAACAACTTGATAATACCTTCACAGCCCTTAGCGATGTGACAAGGCGCGCCATTGTCGCGCGGCTTGCCGACGGCGAGCAATCCCTCTCAAAACTCGCGGAACCATTTGAAATGTCGCAAACCGCAGTCAGCAAGCATGTGCGTGTTTTATCTGATGCCGGTTTGGTGATCGTCGAAAAACGCGGACGGATTAGGCATTGCAAGTTAGACGCCGCCCCCATGAAAGAAGCCATAGACTGGCTTAAATATTATGAAGCATTCTGGGCTGATAAGTTTGCATCACTTACAAAACATTTGGCGAAAGATTAGAAAATCATGAATTTTTTAACCACAAAGCCTGGTGCCAGCCCCGTCATCGTCATTGGCACATTCCCCGTGTCCGCCGCCCGCGCCTATAAAGCATGGACATCTGAAGATGAAATCATTCAGTGGTTTGGTACGGAGCCATTCTGCGTAAAATCCGCATCAATTGATTTATCGGTTGGCGGCTGTTGGAAATTTATATTCGAAGACACACCGGAAAAAACAGTCTCGCTGCAAGGCGAATATATTGAAATAATACCAAATGAAAAACTGGTCTTTAGCTGGAAACATGTGACTGAAAATAAAGGTGAGCAAAACACATCGACCGAACCCTCAAAAGTCACCGTGGTTTTTACAGAATTAAACGGCGAAACCACAGTCACCCTTCACCATGAAAATATAAATAACGAAGACGGTAGAAAAGGCGTCGGATCAGGCTGGCAATGCAGCTTCGAAAGCCTTCAAAATATATTTAAACAATCATCAGGAAAAACATCATGACACAAGAAATCGTAAGTCGCGAACAGTGGTTAACTGCCCGTAAAGACCTTTTAGTCAAAGAAAAAGAATTTAACAAATTACGCGATCAACTTTCGGCGCAGCGCCGCACCCTGCCTATGGTAAAAGTCGAAAAAGATTATACATTCATGACTAACGCCGGTGAAAAAAGCTTAAGCGAGCTGTTTGGCAGCAATAGTCAACTCATTGTCTATCATTTCATGTATGGCCCTGATTGGCAGGAAGGCTGCCCTAGCTGCTCATACCTCGCCGATAACTTCAATGGTATAGACATGCATCTAAACGCCCGTGACACAAGCTTCCTTGCCATCTCAAACGCCCCCCTTGATAAATTAAACGCGTATAAAGAACGCCTCGGCTGGTCATTTAACTGGGCATCGGCGGAAAATAACACTTTTGGCGCGGAT
>JAESUD010000178.1 GCA_016763335.1 Emcibacteraceae bacterium
AGGTTTCTACCTTCGTTCATAAGTCGTCTGACATAAAGGCCGAGCGCTATTCCAAGAAAAACCGCCGCTGACATCTTAAAGTAACTGAAGTTTGCTTCGAGCATTAAGCCGCCGAGCCTACTAATGCCGTCTAAGTGGGCGCTGTTTGGTAAAATGACTTTTATAAGAAAGCTTAGCGAAAACATAATTGCTGAACCGACCAGTGCCGCAAGTTCCATATATTTGAACTTTCGTATAAGTGCGTACCAAAGCGGTATGGAGAGCACCGCGAGAAGATAGTATAGCAAAACCGAATAAAACAGTTCGACGGCCATATGAATTTTTTCGGGGGGCTCATCAGAAACGATTTGCAGGTAGCCTATCAGCGCCGTTAAACTTATGCCGGCAACTAACATCATCACCGCAATTTTAATGTTTTTTAGTGCTTTTGTCCTGTTAATGGAAAATTGATGAAAGATGAAAAACCCTGCCCCAAGGCCAAAAATAATAGCAAATCCCGGTGTGCCGATCCTGAAAAGTGGATATGTGATACGTTGATAATCAATGGAAAGGCGCTCAAAAACACCCGGTGACCAATGAATAAAAACTAGGAACAGAACCATAAATCCGCGCACAGCATTGATAGCTTCACTGGTTTTGGCAATCAATTGTCCTCCCGAAGAACCGGTATTTTTTGATCCGCCCGTGACATCGGCAATTGTTTTTCCAGCGACAATGTCATTAATGATCGCTTGATCAATACCAAGCCTTTCCATGGATAACATCAGGTTAATAGCCGAAAGTGAATCGCCACCGAAATCATAAAAACTGGCATTAATAGATACGCTGTCTACCGACAGAACCTGACACCAAATATCGACCAGCTCTTTTTGTTTATTACTAAGTGGTTGCTGTGAAAGGATGTTTTCTTCTGGTTGTTTTGTGCTCTCGGGCGAGTGCGCCGGAAAATGTGTTGCCAGAAGGTTTCTTTTTACTTTGCCGGTTTCCGTACGCTCTATATGATCGGTATAGTAACTTTTAATGCCAGTACCTATTTGAATGCTTTTTCTTTTCAATATTTCGCTTATTGCTTTTTCGATGGTATCAAGTGCAAGCCCGGCTGATCTTTCACAAGCGATGACAATGCCGTCACCCCGTAATGGATCATCAATTCGGCCTATTGCGAACCCATCATTATTACCAATTAGAGCCGCTAGATCACGTTCGATGGCATCCGGTGAAATTTTAATGCCGCCGCAATTAATAAGGTCGTCATTTCTTCCTTTAAAATAAAGATAGCCGTCCGTGAGTTCGCCAATGTCATTAGTTTGAAGCCAGCCGTCATCGTCAAGAAGTGATATTAGTTGGCCAGCTTGCAGCGCATATTTTGCTGTATGGGGACCTTTTATTCTTATGGTACCGTTTTTATTAATTGCCAACGCTGTTTCACCCGTGGCGACACCAACGGATGAGAGGGCTTCACCTTCGAGCGCCGTTATATCAAGAAAGCTAGCGCGTGATGCTTCGGTTAGACCGTAGTGCTGAATGATTTTTGCATTGGGAAATAAGTGTTTTAGCCCTTCTTTTTCGTCTTGTGCCATAAACTGGCTACCAATCTCGATCCATTTGACGCGTGCCCCTAGCTTGCCGATCACATCCTGATTTTGCAATAATGTTCGCCATAATGTAGGGACGGCGGAAATGGCATTTATATCGCCATTTTTGAGCATTTTTGCTATTTCAAGCGGGTTAAACCCGTTCTCAGGGATATAAGCAGCACCACCAACAGCCGCGCAGGCACGAATGCGCGCCAGACCGAAAGAATAGGTAACCGGTACGCCGACATATTCCCGGATGCTCGCATCAACCATCATTACCTCATTGAGGCGCTCTGTCACGTCAGCAAGGTTGCTGTGACTAAGCAGGATACCTTTTGGGGTACCTTCTGTGCCGGACGTGAAGGATATTTGTGCAATGTCAGCTGAATGGCTGGGGGTGATTTTCTTATGATGCCAACCCGTGTCAGTATTAGGAGTGATGGTTTCAGTGAAATTGACCCCTAAGATCTGCCCTACTTGTTCGGCGTTCTGTAGCGGCACGACAACTTGATTTAACGCATAAGCTTTAAATACAGCTTCAACATAACCAATTGAATTGGTGGAAATAATCCCAATTGCGTCGATAGGTGTCTTGAGTGACATTTTTATTAGTTTCCCTAAAATTATCGTGAATATATAGAATATATCGCTGATAACAAAATTTAATTGGTTTTATTTAAGGAAAATAACTGGAAGAATGAAGGCTTGGCTATTTTTAATAGTATCAGAGGTATTTATTTTGGCTCCAGGTTAAAGGCAATAATTGTTCGGGGCACTTTGCTGTTACTTTGAACGGCCTGATGTAGCATCCAGGATGGGAATACAAGAATATCACCTTCTTCAATGTCGGGTGTGTAGCAGTCTTGAGTGTTTTTGAGGTCATTGGGGTCTATATATGGCCGAAATAGTGTTGTGGCCGTGTGAATTTTTGGATCGAACGACGCATAAAAGACACAGCTATATCCAGAAGGTTGATGTCGGTGGGCCGAAAAGCCGGCCTGATCGATATACTGCTGCGCCCATATATCTTGAAGCTTTGTATCGGTGCCTTCAATGAGTGGCCTGATTTGTGGCTCAAGAAATTCATCCCAAATAGTCTTACGCCATGGTTGATCTAAACCATAATCGGTATAGTAGCCGCCACTAGGACGATATGCTGGATTTTTTTCATTCTTTATATAGTCTAAGAGATAGTCTTTGTGCTCGTCCCATCCACTGGTTTTTATTATATAAGCCGCGACAGGAAAAAGTTTTATGGTCAAAGACTTCATTTTGCTAGTTCCAATCTCATTTGAATTTTTTTATTTACATTACATAACCTGCAAATGGTATGTGGATGTGAGCATACATCTGTAAACGTCAATAAACAATATCAAATGCAAGCCTTTGTATTTAATATATTAAATAAATAGTAATAAGAGCTAGTGGCCAAAGGTTCTGTGATCTCAACTATTGTCATAAACAAATATAATTGTCTCTGATTGTAGTTTTTCGTAAATTTATGAATTAACTTTGGTGGGAAATTTAGAACAGCTAGTTCTTTTAACAACGCTGAGTGGTATATTAATATTGATTGCAAAATTTTAGAAGATGCCCTAACTTCATGTGAATATTGATGTGGACTATATTGGGTAAGAAATTGTCGTATTTTAATGTAACGGACAAACAATTTTGTTTTCTTAATTTAGATGAAATGGATGATAAAGGAAGTGAGCTTTCTGAGGAATATCATTCAGCTAACCCGTTTCCACATATTGTCATAGATGATTTTCTTCCGCCGGAGATACTTGAAAAATGCCTCGATTATTTTCCCGAGGAAAATGATCCAGAAAGCATAACATTTGATCGCGATCAGGAACGTTTCAAAACGGGCTTTAATCCGGATTATTTGCCTGCAAATTTGCGCACTCTATTTTATTCTTTAAACTCTCGACCGTTTTTAAAATTTTTAGAAAACCTCACTGGTATATCGGGGCTTATGGCGGACCCATATTTTATTGGCGGCGGGTTTCATTGTATAAAACAGGGGGGGCATTTATCGGTTCATGCGGATTTTAATCATCATCTGCAACTTAATCTTGAACGCCGGATAAATGTTTTAATTTATTTAAACAAAAATTGGTCGGATGAATATGGTGGGCAAATAGAACTTTGGGACGAGGATATGGAAAATTGCATAGTGTCACAGACACCTGAATTTAATCGTTGTGTCATTTTCAATACCACATCAAACAGTTATCATGGAAACCCCCAACCCATTAATCATCCTGATAATGTTCCAAGACGTTCTATTGCACTTTATTATTATACTGCGACATGGGATAGCTCGAGCCGCAAACATACAACACAATTTAAAGCCCGGCCAAAATCAGAAGACGTCGTTGACTGGAACATTAAGTTACAAGAACTGGGCGATGAAATATTTCCGCCTATTGTTGTTCGAACGTATCGGCGTATTAAACGTAAAATAAAATTTAAATAACAAAACGAATAATAAAATAAGGAAACCTAATGTTTAATTTGAAAAACAGGCTGGTCAAAAAATGGATTAAGCATACAAAAAGTATAATAGATTATGATTTTGATGTCTTATATAAACATCAAATGATCGTTCGCCCACACTATGCTTATTGCATGTTAAACGCAGCGGTATTGGCGATGCGACTTGGAAAAAAAGGTATCGATTATTGAATTTGGTGTCGCCGGGGGCAATGGATTAACAGCGGTAGAATATTTGGCATCAAAGATCGAGCAACATCTTAATGGCGGGATAGAATTCGAAATTTATGGGTTTGACACAGGTGAGGGATTGCCCGAACCGGAGAGTAAAGAAGACCTGCCTTACTGGTTTGAAGCTAAGCAATATAAAATGGATGTCGAAAAATTAAAAAACAGATTGACGCGTGCCAAACTCATTCTTGGTAATGTAAAAGATACTTCAGAAAATTTTTTTAAGAAATATAACCCTGCACCAGTTGGGGCACTTTTTTATGATATGGATTACCATTCTTCAACTCGCGATTGTTTTAAATTGTTTGACGAAAGTGAAATTGAGAAATTCTTTTTACCCCGGTTATATCTTTATATGGATGATGTTATTGGTCAAGATATAGAAATGTATGGAGAATTTAACGGTCAACTATTGGCAATCAAGGATTTTAATCAACGGTCCGATGGTATAAAAATTCATTTAAATCAAAACTTGCTGGCAAGAAATAATTTTGATGCAAAACATCAAATTTATTATGCTCATTTATTTAATCATTTGCAGTATTCTAGCTTTGTAGGCGCTGAAGAAAAAGATATCTCACAACAATTATTAAAACTTAAATAGTCGTTATCCATTGTTGGCTTCTGGACAAATTTCATTGAATATTTGTCTATTTACTAAATACCCCCTATTCAGGGGGGGTAGGTTTAATGGCCTTTCTATATTAATCTTAGAGCTCAAAGAACGTTTCTTTTAGCAATTAGTGCTTTGCATAGAAGAAAAAGAAAGAAATGTTCAATTGCAGCAAACCATACATAATAAAATCCGTTTTCTTATTTCAGTTACAATGTTTTTAGATTGAGAATTAAGAAATAGCGCGCTATAAACTTCTACGATGATTGACATATTAAGACATAACAAACATGCGATTAGCACTTTGATCGCTGTGGTCGTTTTTTTTAACGCCATCGCCTCTCTTTCTATTGTTGTTAAGCAGGTTTCTAATTCAGGTGAAACGTCGGTAGAATCGTTGTTTGGCGACAAAATTCTTATTTGTACCCCGACTGGTTTTCAATATATTAGTTTTGATGAATTGCAGAAACGTCAAAATAATGAACAACAATATCATTGTGCGCATTGCCAAATAAACGCATCAGTCAATATTCTGTTTGCTATTGATCTTTCTGACCTCTTTGCAATTGCATTTCGTAATTCCGCTAATCAATTTTATGTGGCCACACAGTCACAAAAAATTAAAACAATATACAGTGCGGCGAGACCGCGCGCGCCTCCCTTTTTTCTTTAACTTTAATCTCCCATTAAACTTGTATTCATTTGCTAAGCAGTTGCTGGCGAAGAAGATACCTGTTCAAAAAATTTAATTATAAAGTAAAAGAAAAATATTATGAAAAAACAAATTTCACTATTTATAGTGTGCGCCTTATCGGCTGCACAAACAACATTTGCTGCCGCAAGTCCGGACGAACATGCCCCTATTGGCGTTATGGGGGGCCATACCCACAACAAGGGTGAATGGATGGTATCTTATCGGTACAGCAATATGAAAATGGAAGGTAACCGCACAGATGCTAATTCTGTTACAACGGGGTCTGTCCATCAAAACTTCATGGTAGCACCCCTTGATATGACCATGCAGATGCATATGTTTGGTTTAATGTACGGACTTACCGATGAGCTTACATTAATGACAATGGTGCCTTACACTGAAATTTCGATGAACCTTCAAACGCGTATGGGGATGAATTTCTCGACAAGTTCAAAAGGTATCGGAGACATCAAAGTAGGCGGTCTATATTCACTTTACAAACAAGACCGCACTAACTTAATTTTAAACACAGTATTAAGTATACCAACTGGCTCAATTGATAAGCTTGGCGATACGCCCATGGGCACAAATATGCAACTCCCTTATTCAATGCAAATAGGGTCAGGGACATATGATTTAATGCCTGGATTAACTTAC
>JAESUD010000179.1 GCA_016763335.1 Emcibacteraceae bacterium
AATCCTCAAGTTCAATACCCGCTCTAATATTAGCAGTGGTATAACTGTCAAGGGTAACGGCTGTATCTGTTTGTGAACCACCACGATGGCTTATATTCGCGTTCATAATAAAATCTACCTTATCATTAATTGGCTGCATGACATCTATGTTGATATTGCCGGTAATTTCAGGCACGTTGGCAATTCGGTCACCTGATAAGCCGGTGTTTGGTTCAGGTTGATCCTCTGTTAGGCGAGCATTTTGGTAAGAGGCACCAGCGCTAAATGTCACACCTTCGCTTACTATGGCCGATATAGTGCCTTCAAAACCTTCTACTCTCGCTTTACCCGCATTTGTCGTAAAGGGGAAGGCGCCCGTATCATCAAGGGCTTGTACTTGGATATCTGACCAGTCAATTAAATAGGCAGCAAGATCAATACTTACTCTATTATCCATTAATGAAAACTTTGTTCCGACTTCATAGCTCCATAATGTGTCAGACCCATATCCTTCGGGTATACCAGATGCGAATGGCAAGTTAGCCTGGTTTAGCCCTCCCGTACGGAAACCCTGTGCTGCATTAGCATAGACCAACATATCATCATTAGGTTTCCAACTCAGGTTGGCTTTAAAAGTAGTTTTCTTATCGTTAAATTTATTGGTCACAACACCTTCTGGATTTGGGCCAAAGCCGCCAAATGGGTGCGTGGTTTCTTGGGTAGCATTCATTTTGGAATTAAAATGACGTATGCCAACTGTCGCAATAATATCAGATGTGACTTCATAAAAGGCTTCACCGAATAATGCATATTGACGTAGCTGTGTATTGTCAAACCGACCAAAGAAAGTGTTACCATCGGCATTACTAAGAGCATCATCTGAGTTTAAACGACTGAACGGTCCATTAATTTCACCGAAGCCGTTAGACCGCAAGACCTGAACGTCGAAATCCTTTTTTTCCTTTGAATAAAAGCCACCAACAAGAAAGTTGAAAGGTCCATCATAGTTGGAATTATATCTTATTTCATTTGACCATATGCGGCGACTTTGTGGTTCATATGTAATACCTGCAATTGGTACACCAAAGAAAAACAGGATGGGTGAACTATCAAAACTAAAATCAATATCCCGCTCAAACCAGTTTGTCGTGGCAACTAAAGTACCGTTCCCTAAATCATATTCACCCGTTAAACTATAGATCTGTATTTCCTCATCCCACGGGCTTCTGGTTATATCAGTGTTTATTAGATCACCACCCGGTATTGAAGGAAACCCGGCGCCAACATCGCCAAATGACATCGTTCCCTCGGGTGTAAAACGTGAAGAGCCATCAGAATGAGTTGTCTGGTTCGTTGCTGAAGCAAGTAATGTGAAATCATCATTCGGTGTAAGACGTACTTGAAAACGCGCTCCGGAAGTTTTGTCATTATTTATATTTTCAAGGGGACCAGAAGGAATTCTTGGTGCATCAATAAAACCACTATTATCAACTTTCCATCCGGTTGCACGCATGGCAAGCTTATCTTCTATAATCGGTAAATTAATGGCACCATTAAAATTATAATTGGTTCCCCCTTCAGACGTTCCGGATAATTCACTCGCGACATAACCGGAAATTTCAGTGGCATCTGGTTTTTTCGTAATAATTCGAATGGTACCAGTCATTGAACTTGCGCCGTATAGCGTACCTTGTGGTCCTTTTAATACCTCAATACGTTCAAGATCAAAAAGCCTAATATCTGCGTTACGTCCACCACCATCATTTGCATTATTTGCACTTATAATTGCTTCGTCATAATAAACACCAACCATGGCAGCTCCTGTGGAATTAGTGCCGCGAATAACATATTCTTTATCTCCGGGCCCTAAGTCTTGAAAAGATAAGCCAGGTACTCTAGTGGCATAGTCAGCAAATTCCACAATGCCTGCACGTTCTAATGAGTTACCCGATAGCGCTTGTATTGATGTTGGGACCTCTCTAAGTAACTGGGCTCCGCGCTTGCTTGCTGTAACCGTGATGATATCAACTTCTAACTTTTTTCTGTCATCGGCAGTATTTTGTTCTTGCGCATATAATGGCTGTGATATTATGCATGAAGCAACGATGAGGTGGCTCGCCGCCATTAAAAATTTACCTTTTATATTCTGTTTCATTTGCTGCTCCCTTAAATAAGTTTTTTGCTGATCATTCGATGCCTTACAATTAAATACTAGGCTTTGATAGACTTTTATTTTACATGTAAACTATAACAGGTTATGACCGATTATTTGATTTGTCAAATAATCTGGATGAAATTTTAGAGTCATCGCTCTAAATCAATTTATCGGGGAGCATTAATTTTTATGGGTCAAGAAATTAATGAATAATTCATTATGATCTCGTCATTGGTAGTGGGTTTTCACCTCTATCAATATATTATACGGATAGATTTTTTTTAAATATGTTCTCGTGATGTTAAGCTTGGGTTAAATATTTATAAGTAAATGGTAATGTTGTCAAAATATGTTATAGTGTGGGGCGTGGGGTTATTTTTTGGAAATTTATGATAGCTGACATAAAACTTCTATTATCTATTCTTAAAAGGATGTCAGACTGTTATTTGTTTGATCTCTACGCTCCCCATTTTCATATATTTAGTCATGTAAATCCAGTCGTTATGGAAAACGCCGTATGGCGTGTTAACGAAATAATCGAAGAGAGAAAGTGACCATGGAATTTCCTCCAGTGATGAGATAGCTGTTACGCATAATGGTAATGTGTTCATAAATTATTTTTACCCCCTTACTCAAGTACCACCAAAAGAGGCGTGTTCTTTAATCGATTTTTACCATATTTGGAGAAATAGTAACTCTGAGCTAACCATCCCTTTACGTAAAGATTTATCTTTTGAAAAACTAGGAGGCTGGCACGCGAATATACGCCTTGTGGACTTGGAAAATAGCACGCCTGAAGCCGATAAAATTATTATCTCCGGGAATATATTTAATAATTATTTCGGTAAAGAAACAATGGGTACGGAAATTAGAAGTTCGACGACTTTGGATCCTGAAATAATTAAAGGCTATAATAAATTCTTAAAATATTTCCACTCTAATCACTACGGACTTGTTTTTGGTGCCACCCCCAATCTTGATAGTCGCCTTCATGACGTTATCTGGATTGATTTACCTTTGTCAAATGACGGTACTACAATTACTCATATGCTAACGGCGTTAATTCCACTGTAACTAGCGGCACTATTATTGCTTTTAAATTCTTAAATCTCTTTTTTCTCGCCGATGAATATGGTGTAACTTTCTCACCATTGCCGGAAATATCATAACCTATTCCAACAATACATATAGGGACCGTTCCTCATTCAATGGTTTGTTCTGTTTGCAATTTCGTCTCCTTTGTAAATTAATTGCTCTTAATTAAAAGGCTGTTTTCTCAAAATTATCAAGGAATTACAATTCTTGTGATGTTTTATTTTAATGTCATATGTATATATGTAAGGAAGGTTTCTAAATCTCTATCCATTGTTGAATAATGTGGTTAGTTTTTTATTTGATTAATGGAAAGTAATTTTTCTTTATAGTTCTCTATGGTGGATAGAACCTTCTATGACCGTTGATAAATTCTGGGCATAATTATGCGGCACGGCTGCTTGGAAGGTAATATGGGTGATTTATCTCAATTGAATTTTTGATATAATATAGCATAAACTGTGAACATAAGTCGAAATAAGGGGGGCAGCTACATATGTCTCTATATTCATAAAATGATTAAACGCAATAATCCATTATTCGATTTTGAACTAAAATTCTAACCTTCAATAGCAACATGAAATTATATGTGCGTTATTAAGGGAAGAGCTCTCTGTGTAATGTTTGGGGATGGAATGTTAAACCTAAATCGGCTATCGAAACGAGAAAATGAATGTATCGCACTCCTCGCCCGAGGGCTGCGTTATCAACAAATTGCTTTCCAATTAGGAACCAGTGTGCGAACTGTAGAAAAGCAAATTTCTTCTGCACGCATAAAACTTAATGCTGATACAATCCCCCACGCCATAGCAATAGCCGTTAAAGAATCTATGGTTCGAACCCAACTCAAATATGAAAAATTGAATTGAGAGCAGCAGGCTGACTTTGTTTGCTAATTCCACCTTTAATAATGACCTTTACTGGTCACTAAAACGGACGAGCTAATGCCCGTCCGCTTACGTAGTAATGATATTTGTCTAATTTTATACCAATTTGGAGGAAACCAAAATTGGTATAAAATATACTCATTTGGAGGAAACCAAAATGAGTATAAGTACACGTGTAAAGACAAGCCATCCTACCAAATGTGCAAATAAAACTATATTAGGATATTTTCCCCTAGGGTATTTCACCCATTAAAAATCAATAACTTTAAGATTAGTAAGTTAAAGATATAATTGCCGAAAAGTTGTGACTTATGGAGCTATCTTCATCAAAATACATGTGTTTTGAAAGTGCTTTAGCTAAATGCAAGTAGGCAATAACAATAACCAATTTGATGGGGTAAACCCCCTAGGGATATATCCCCTAATAGGTAAAATAGTTTGATTAATTTAATGTATCTCATAGCAAGATGTGTAGATATTTAAGAATTAATAACAAGTATTTCTTCACACTAGATGGTTTCGAATATGTATCGAAGCATTATTTAAATATCAATATTTTGCTATATACACCAAATGGTTAGGTGGTTTTTATGGGTGATTATTTTTTGTAATTTTTCATCTGTAAAGTAATGAAACCCAACCAATCACAAGGTCACAAATTTATAAAAATTTGAGCCTTATAATTAAAATTACAATCAGTTATTTGCCTTGTTTTATTAAGACAAATAATTTTTTGGAGGAAAAATTAGATATGAAAAAATTACTATTATTATCTGCTAGTCTTTCTGTACTTGTTGCTGCCGACCTTGCGGTTGCTCAACAACAAGGGGAAGAAGACGAAGTGCTAACAGTTATCGGTTCACGCGTGCCGGGTCGTACGGCTCTTGATTCAATGGTGCCTGTGGATGTTATCCAAGTTGGTGAACTTCAAACTACACCATCCCTTAACCTTAAAGATGCTATCTCCGCTATTTCACCATCTTATGTGGTCGAACGTAATGCGATCGCCGATGGGGGGTCACTTGTGCGTTCAAACTCATTGCGTGGCCTTGCATCACATGAAGTGCTTGTGCTTTTAAACGGTAAACGTACGCATAAATCTGCGATATTGAGCGGCGGTGCTCAATCTACTGATTTGGGTACATTCTCGGTAAACTCACTGAAAAGTATTTCTATCCTTCGTGATGGTGCTGCTGCTCAGTATGGTGCTGATGCGGTTGCGGGTGTGATTAACCTTACGCTTGACGATTCAGAAGGTATTTCTGGTGAAGCACGTTACAGTAAATTTTATGCTGGCGATGGTGCAGCATTTGTTGTTGCTTCAAAAGTTGGTCTTTCACTTGCAGATAGGGGCTTCTTAACAATCACAGCTTCTTATGGTAAACAAAACGCGACTGACCGTGGGACAGTGCACCTAAATGCTGTTGATTTGATTGATAAGTGGAACCAACAGGAAGCTGGTACTTTAACTGGTCCTGCTGCGGCTTTTGATGGCCAGTTTAATGATCCGGGTGATCTTGATCCTGATACAATTGCCCCATTTGGTGTTAATGAACAAACTAACTTTAACATTACTTGGAATTCTGAAGTGGAAGTTGGCGAAAATACTAAAATTTATGCTTTCGGTAATTTTTCCCGTGTTAATTTAAAAGAACCATTTAACTACCGTCCAGGTCTTCCACATGGCTATACAACAATTGGTCCATGGGGCCCTGCTGGTGGTCGTTTCGGTGCGCAAGCCCAAACCGGTTATACTTATGCTGCTTATGAAGCATTAAGAGGTACAGGTGCTGCTAATCAATATGAGTATTTGTTACTTGATGAACGCAGAACCATAACCAACAGTATACTTGATGGTGGTGCAGGTGAGCTTGACGATGGTAATGGATTTATTACTGATGGAGCTGGTAACCAGCTCTTCCAAGATAACCCTAACGGTGGATTTAGTGCTCTAGGTACTCATCCAAACGGCTATAATCCGTGGTTTACTATGGATAGTAAAGACCTCAGTGCTTATATTGGCTTTAAGGGTGAATTTGACAATGGTCTTACATATGATTTGTCTGCATCACTTGGTCGTAACCGTGTTGATCATTTCTTAGCCGATACGCACAACCCGTCACTTGGTGCGCCTAAAGCAGCGGACGGAACAATTGATTATGCAAATGCACAAACAGAATTCTATATTGGTGCACTTGTGAATATTGAACGTTCTGTTGGTGTTGACTTTGGTTATGAAATTGAAACAGACAGTGTTGATAATTTATACGTTGCGTTCGGTGGTGAATATCGTTCTGAGCAATATTTTAATGTTGTTGGTGAAGAGGCATCATGGAAGCAAGGCCCTCTTGCAGGACCAAATGGTGGCCTACGAGCCAGCTCTGATGGCTTCGCTGGTTTCTCTCCAACAAACAACACAGATGATTCGCGTCATAACTATGCGGTTTATGTTGATGTCGAGAGTGATATTAATGAAGACATAAGCGTTGGTGTCGCTGCACGCTACGAGGACTTCTCTGACTTTGGTGATAACTTCAGTTGGAAAATTTCTAGTCGTTATCAAGTTATTGATGACTTGCTTGCCATTCGTGGTGCGGCGTCTACGGGTTTCCATGCGCCATCAGTTGGACAAATTAAAAACCAACAAGTGGCAACAGGGTTCAATCCTGATGGTACTCAGAATGAAAGTGGCCGTTTCCCTGCTGATAGTGATTTGGCTGGTTTCTTTGGAGCTGTCCCACTAAAAGCTGAAACAGCACAAAACCTTTCTGCTGGTATCGTTTTGACACCGGGTGAAAATACAAACATCACAATTGATGTGTTCCAAATCAAGCTGGCGGACCGTATCGGTAACTCACAAGATTTTGAACGTGATGATTACCCTGCTGCCTTTGCGGCGCTTACAGCTTCCGGTTTTGTTGGTGCTGACAGCTTAACGGAAGTTAGGTTCTTTGCTAACAACCAAGATACCACCACTAAAGGTATCGAAGCTGTTGTTACGCATAATATTGACTTTGATAGTAGTAACCTGCAATTCACTCTTGCTTATGCGCATGTTAGCACTCGGATCACTAAATTTGACCCGGTTACGACAGACTTGCGAAGTAGATTTAATGTGGAGCATAATACAGCCCCGCATAAAGTTTCCTTTACAACTAACTATAGTATGGAAAACTGGTCATTTATGGGTCGCGCACGTTGGTGGGCAACTCAAAAACAAGACCGTGGCTTGGATGCTAATGGTGGAAACATCGATGAAAACGATCCTAATCGTCGTATTGATGAAAACCCAGGTAAAATATTCTTCGATTTAGCTGTTAGCTATGATATTGACGATCAGTTCTCTATCACTATTGGTGCAGATAACGTCCTGGATACATACCCTAAAATCCAACCAGGTCTTGTTGAAGCATCCCATAGACGTGGTCGTCAATTCCTTGAAGGTCCGGGATGGCAAGGTGGTTCATACTACGCCCGTGTTAAAGCAAACTTCTAATTTATTAGAAGCAAGTGACCAACTTAGGTTGATCACAACATAAATATAAAATCAGCCCCCCATCTTTTCGGAGATGGGGGGCTTTTTACATCTGACAAGCGTTATGATTAATTAAGAAAAACGTACATATTCGTTTGTTCACATCTATAGATTAAAAAATATGAAAAATTATCACATAATTGAGATATTTATCACAGAAGTGTGAGTATAAATTGATAATAGTTTACTTGCATATGGCTCATTTTTTTCTAATAATGGTTTAGGGAATTTAAAGGGGAACACATGACTTTAAGACTAACAGAATCTGTTTTTGCGGTTCCAGTTACGTTCAAATTTTTCTTTTGGGCACAATATCTTATATCATTTTTGGAATTGTATATTCGCAATAAAAAGCAAATTGATCAAACTAATATACAGGGGGTATCATGTTAGAAGTAGAACTGCTTTCAAAACGCGAAAAACAATGCCTTGTACTCCTCGCGAGAGGATTGCGTTATCAGCAAATTGCTTTCCAATTAGGCAACAGTGTTCGAACAGTAGAAAAGCAGATTTCTTCAGCACGTATTAAACTTAACGCTGATACAATTCCACAGGCTGTAGCGATCGCCGTTAAAGAATCTTTGGTGCATATTTAACTCAAATATTTTTTATAAATTTCAAAAACCCATAGTATCGATGATTAGAGATAAATTAAGGCTTTGGATTAAGTGAAAAGCACATTTGTATGTGAAGATATGCGCTTTGATAGCGTAAAAAATATATTGATATGAGGGCAATATAGCTATTGTGCCAATATATTTGCATTTTATAATCTAATTTTTGCATTAATAAAAATGGATTATAGAAAATGAGTGATCATATCAAAAAGAAAAATTGCAATGTTTAGCCATGTAACAGTGGGTTCTTCTAACCTTGTTAAATCAACGGATTTTTATAATGCAGTGTCAACGCCTGTAGGCTTGATCCAAAGGGCTGTCATCCCTGACGGTGGGCCGTTGTCTTCTTGTTGGGTAGTAGAGGGTACTGCCTTGCCAAGGTTTTATGTCTACGAACCTTTTAACGGAGACCCTATGAGTGTTGGAAATGGAAGTATGATAGCATTCCTTGCGCCGTCTCAAGAGGCCGTGAAACTGGCATTCTCAGAAGGTATAGAAAAAGGCGGGACATCTTGTGGTAAGCCGGGACCAAGACCCAGATACGGCGAAGGATATTTCGGCGCATATATTTTGGATCCGGACGGCAACAAAATACATCTTGTGTATAGGGGCGACGTCATTAAAACTTGTGACCCATAAGGTCTGACAGTAACCGATTATCCGGCGGCATGATTTTTGTGCACATCATTAGCGTTTCGTTTTGCTATATATAAAGCATCGTCGGCAATTTTGATCAGAGTGGTATAATCTTCACCTTGGCTTGGGTATTTACTAAGGCCAATAGATATGCCTACTTTTATTTCTTTACCAAAAATATTTAATGGTTCTGAAACCGCATCAGAAATACGTTTAATAAAGGCTGATGGATCGAGCATTTCTTCATTCTCGGGGAGTAATAAGGCAAACTCATCTCCGCCAAACCTAGCGACAGTATCGCCTTCTCTAACAGCAGTAGATAATCGCTCAGCGACCTCTTGAAGTACTTTATCCCCTGCCTGATGTCCCAAACTGTCATTGATAGGTTTAAAGTCATTAAGGTCCATCATACCAACCAAAAAAGTCTGTTTTGATCGTTTCGCCATACGGATTAATTGCTGTAACCTATCCTCAAAA
>JAESUD010000180.1 GCA_016763335.1 Emcibacteraceae bacterium
TCGGCGGCTACCGACCAAAGATCCATTTTTTTCAGTACCGGGTGAATGATCTCCTCTCTAAGTTGATCGGGGGTCATTTGTCGGCTTTTGCGTCAATTTTTCGCTCGATACTATCAAGCTTTTTCAATATCTGATTTTCAAGTCGCATGAAGTTTTCGTTGCGCACATATTTTTCCGCCACGTGTAACTCATGGTCAGAAATTCGCTTATGAGCAATATCAACCTTACTGGCCATCACACGCAGAGCAGCATATACCCAGCCGTCTGGAAATGCCATGGCTTTCCTCCTTTATTTAAGCTGTTGAGAAATAAAAAAACCGCACGACAAAGCCGCACGGCATAAAATGAAAATTAACATTTATAAATTAAAGCAGTCAATCCAGCCGCTTCATTTGGAATATGTCATAAACCCAGACACACAAACTCTAAGTAGAGCTAAATCCTCATAGCGGGTCCCAATAAAGTCAAGCGAAAAAATATTACCAACAATTTAATGAACATGAGAAAAAGCCGGCAATGATCTATTCCGCCCCCTTAAAGTAACGATTATTCAGGTTTATAAATTACTGCAACAGTAATACCGCCAATGGCATAAATAATTATATTTAAAACAATATCTGCGATCATAGCCGCCATTTCAATGGGAAGCAGACTGTAGTTAATCATGCTGACACCACACATCATAAGTCCAAACAATGCCCCAAATCTAGCACCTTCCTGCCAACCGCCGCTTTCACGGCCTTTCACATAAATATAAGTGAATATAATGGTAATTAATAAATAACCGCCCAGTTGCCATTCCATCAGCATACTTTCCTCACCTCTGGAAATTGCCATTAAACTTGACAGCTGCTCTGCCGCCGCAATGCTAAGACCAATACCCGCAATTGCCATGGTAATATAAGAACCGATAACCGCGAACCAATAAGATTTATTTTGCATTTTTAACCCCTATTTATATCCCCAAGCAATTTCATAATAACTCAAATCACCAAAATTTCAAAATTTCGCCTTACTCATTCTTTGAATATCTTAAAAAAATCTGTACTATAAACCTATGATTTCAGGAATTTTTAAAATTATAGGCAAACTGTTTGTCGCATTTTATGTCATTAAAGCATACGTCATTTTTTACGTGCGCAGCCTAAGCCTTAAACGCGCTGTGATCGCCGTACTCTTTATGACATTTCTGTTTAATATGATGATTTCCATGAATTTATTTTCCACAGAAACTGGATTTGACACTTTAAAAAAAGCCTACAACAACCAAAACCGCGGCAAATTAAACGCTGCCCATAAATCATTTGAACAAGCTTTTAATAAATTCGAACAGGAAAAATCAAATCCCGGCATGTTTTCAAGCTTGAGTTCAATGGGCGACATGGACTTTTTACTTAATGATCATAACGAAGCGTTAATGCATTATGATCAAGCACTAAGGATGGCCCGGAAATTAAACGATACAAACAATCAAATCAATATGCTTATGAAACACGGTGATGTTAACCTACGTATGAAGCACAGCAATGTCGCACGTTCTCATTATTATGATGCTATTAAAATTGCACAGGCTACAGGATCAAATAACAGTGCCGCCTCGCTTTATACCAAGATCGGCAATCTCGACCGCGATAATGGTAATGATCGCAACGCCCGCTTTTCCTATATAAATGCTTTAAATATTTATAAGCTACAAAATGACAAACAAGGCCAGGCTAATATATATTGGAACATTGCCGCGCTTGAAAGAAAGTCTGATAATTATAATGCTGCCCGCACTGCCTATATAACGGCACGAGATATTTTTAAATCCGGCGGAAACACCTATAACGAAGCAACCGTTACAAAACATATGGCAAGACTGGAAAAAAACCTCGGTTCCACCGATGAAGCATCCAGTCTTTATAGCGAAGCCGCAAATCTTTACGCTTCAATCGGCAGTACCAAAGCTCTTGATGCTTTAAAAACAGAAATTGCCGAAATGTTTTAATTTGCCATCATGGCTTCAAATAGCTTTTTGGGGTCAAGGTGCTGGGCTAGTCCCGTCACACTATTGCTAATACTTGGATGCTGCATTACTTCACGGCTCATCACTTCAACATATGACCGGATACTTTGTTCGATGGCAGATAAACCCTCATTCTTTACAGCACTTTTAAGCTGATCATAACATTTGTCATAAATGAATTTTTCAACCAGCTGTGCCATCTCGCGGTTCGCGCCCACTTTAACGGCATCACTCATGTTAACCATATCACCTAATGACGGGTGATTGCTTAAGCTTGAATAAACCCATTTGGTCATTACCACCTTGTCGGCCTCAGTCGTGTTGCTGCGCAAACATTGCGAAAGTGCGTTGCTATGCTCGCCTGCCACTGCATTAGCACCACCCCAAATCAACATCAAACCCAAGATAATATTTTTTTTCATAACCAACCTTTATAAATTGCATCACTCATATCTTTTAAAGTAACATGATGTCTAAATTAAGGATAACAAAAATGCACTTAGCCCAATTTAACATCGCGAAAATGAAAGGCCTCATCAATAGCCCAGTGATGAAAGAATTTAATGATAACCTTCCTGTAATTAATGCCATTGCCGATAATGCAGATGGCTTTATATGGCGTTTACAAGAGGAGAATGGCGATGCCACCGGTTTTAATCCATATGATGACCCTTATCTGCTTGTTAATATGTCCGTTTGGGTAGACTTTGAATGCCTGAAAGATTATATCATGAAAACCGGTCATATCGAATTTCTAAAACGTCGTTATGAATGGTTCGAAAAAATAGAAACACCAAATCATGTCATGTGGTATGTGGAACAAGACCACACTCCGTCTTTAGAAGAGGCAAAAGAACGTCTCGCCTATATTACCAAACATGGCGATACCCCCCACGCCTTTAGCATAAGACAATATTTTAGCCAAGATGATCTCTAATGAAAATTGAAATCTATGATCATGTTGACCAAAAGGAAGTCATTGACATTTGGCAAAAATGCGGTCTGGTTACCGATAAAAATGACCCTGTTGCAGATATTATCCGCAAAACCACCCATAGCCCCGACCTTTTTATTGTCGGCAAAATAAACGGAAAAATCATTGCCACTGTCATGGGGGGTTATGAAGGACGGCGCGGCTGGATAAATTTACTCTGTGTTGCTCCTTCGTCCCAACGTACCGGACATGGCCGCATGATCATGGACCATATCGAAAACCTGTTGTTTAAGGCCGGTTGTCCAAAAATAAACCTTCAAATACGCATTTCCAATCAACAGGCGATAAAGTTTTATGAAAGCCTAGGTTACAGTAATGATCACGTCTTTAGCATGGCAAAGTATCACAAATAAAATTCTAAAATACCATTTAACAAGCATTATTCTTAAACCTGAAAAATTCATATTAGATATTGTTAAAGTAAAGGTTGTAAATTTCCATTTTTTTAGACATATAATTACACTTAAATTTCAACCTATGAATATAAATTAAATACATTAAATAAATAAGTTAACCCAGTATATTCTAGTTATACATGAAGTATAATATCACTTAAAAACTGCCATTATTTGCCGACAAAAATCTATTTTTATAAGAAAAAATATATTGAAATAAAAGTTCTCTTTCAATTGATAAAACACACATAACATCAAAATAAA
>JAESUD010000181.1 GCA_016763335.1 Emcibacteraceae bacterium
GGTGATATAAAGTGATTGGTCTGGCTGTTCGTAAGCTATCAAACCAATGCACCTGCCTAGGGCACCTATAATAATTGTTAAAGCCAATATACGGAGCATCAACGTATGTTCCGTAATATTTAGTGCGCAGATTATTAATCCAACGGACACACCTATGCGTATTGCCGCAAAGAAACGAAATTGGTTATCAATGATCATCGGAACATCAAGGCCAGCTAGGCCGTTGAGAACAGCCTTGCCGCCTGCCATTATTCCTAACACTCCCAAAAGAGCAGCTAGAAGCCTCGCCGTTATATTCACAGTATTCTCCTTTTATGGTCTTTTGACATTTTCTAAAAATGTAATTATTTATAAAATGGCGAGTTCATATCTTTGCTTGCTTCTTCAACAACAGTTGCGTCAAAAACACGAGTAGTAAAAGCAGCGTTCAAGCTGGCTGCTTCTGCAGGAAAATATACAAGGGCGAATTTTTTAGCGTTTTCAATCGTGTCAAAGGCATATATGCCACCGACAGAATTATTGTCTGCACCTGCTAAATACGTTTTACTTATTAATCCCGGTTGCTTTTTATACAGTGGGTTAAATTTGTCCCAAGGGATTTCTTTAAATGGTTTGGAAATTTGTAATTCTGTGTAAACGAATGCTTTCATTATATTATCCTTAGTTTTAAAATTGCTTATTTAGTTTGAAAGTTTATTTTTTCAACGGATTGAAGTTGGGTTGCAGATATTAAAGAAGCCCACTAACCGAACCGTCAAATTATCTTGTTAAATCGTCGTGTGGTCTTCTAATTAGTAATGTCATGTTTGATGCTCTTAGTATTGTTGTGATTTCCGTAGTCATAAACGACGAACAGTCAAGTATACGCCAGCAATCATAAAAATTAGACCTACAATACGCTGGATAGAAATAAAATTTGGTGGTGTTCCGAAAAGACCGTAATGATCTATAATAGTCATAGAAATTAACTGACCTAACAAAACAAGAGAAATTGCATTGCCAATGCCAATCTTTGGTGCGGCCCAAGTAATACTAAGCATGTAAAATACTACAAAAAAGGCTCCTAAATAATAGAATATTGGAATCGGTTGTGAAAAGGGAGACTTAGGCATGCCGTCTGATAAAAACAAATACGCAAAAGACATCACACTTCCAACGACAAATAAAATTGTTGTCGCTAAAGCGGAGCTGCCAAGCTTTATACCTAAACTGCCATTTAAAGTTGTCATGATAGGAATTCCCATCCCCGCAATAAACATTAACAACGCATAAAATATTGTGGACTGAAGAGAACTCACTTATGAATCCTCGCCTTCTTTTTGCCTTCTTATTTCAGTGACAATCTCACCGCCCACGCCCCAGTTATCAGTGCTAATTTCATCGATAACAACAAAAGTCGTAGCGGGGTTTTTGTTCAACACATCGACCATCAGCTGAGTACAACCTTTGACAATGGCTTTCTTTTGTTCTGTTGTCACACTTTCATCAGTAATTCTGACATTAATATACGGCATAATTTTTATCCTATTAATTTCTCCGACTTTACATCGGTATACATTTTATTTACGATCAGCCACTGTCCTTGCTCTTTTAAAAAACCTAGAAAATCAATGTAATTAAAATCAAACAACGGACATTGTATTTTGGCCATCGCTTGGTCTTGCACTACATCAATAGATAATATCTTAAAATTGAAGGGCTTACTTTGCTGAGCTGGGACAGATCGATCCGCGACGGCTTCCAACCACTGTTCTAATGAACGACGAACACCTGGAGCTTTTAACCAAGCATCTTGGTGAAATATTGATCTCAACTTTGTCACGTCACCATCATGCAAACCATTAAAGTAGTTTTCAATAATTGCAGTAATAATTTCGAAGTCACTTGTTGATCTTTGAATATTGTTCATCATTTTTCTCTGTATCTTATTAGTTTACTTCGTAGATACCGTTTGTTCAGCTTCCACTGACTTCTTAAAATTAGACATTTCTTGCACAGCATTTAAAAGTTTTGTCGCTTTGTCGCCAAATACAATATCCACAGGGAAAGATGCTCCCCAACGTGAATAAACGGCAAGCATAATATCTGCTGCAGAGGGAGTATTTCCTCCTAAAAATGTTTTACCATTTAACTTGTTTTCAATAACTTTCCACAACTGATTGATGTTTTTTGCAGCGGCATTAAAAGCTATTTTCTTAACGTCTTCATCACTTATGTTTTGTCCGATAAAAAACAACTTTCCGTATGCAGGGTGCATTGTGGCATTAGCAAACATAATATCTTGTATTGCTTTTTGTCGTGAAACGCCTTTTTCAGGTAACATGCAATTTTCATGTTTGTTGAGAATATGTAACAAAATGGCTGCACCTTCAAACATTGTATTAGTACCATCTCGTAGTACTGGCACAGTTCCGACCGGGTTTATTTTTTTAAAATTATCAATGTGTTGTATATTAATGAGTTCTACTTCTTGCCTTAGTTCACGTAAGATAACTTGCGTGGCAAGAGAGCAAGCGCCCGGTAAATAAAATAGTTGGTACATGGTTTTTCCTAAATAATTTTTTCATGGAATTTGTTGACGGACGCCTTGACGGTTATGCCGTTTCTCAATGTAATTTAAGAATATTAGTCACTTTATTTGTAAACATATATAGCTATAATGTTTATACACTGTCTCTATTTTGGAAACAGTCTTAGATCGATATTCAATACAAAAGTCATAAGCATGATCTGATTTATAGTGACAGGAGACAAAATGAATAAATTACGTGCAATTCAACTTTTCGTTCGTTTGGCAGATTTGGGCAGCTTTACCCGGGTAGCAGAACAAGTGAACGCATCTAAGTCTATGATCAGCAAAGAAATTAGCAAACTTGAAGCCGATTTGGGCACGCGTTTATTGCATCGTTCTACTAGGAATGTGAAATTGACACATGTCGGTGAAGGTTATTTACAGCGTGCCCGAGAGATATTGTCAAAACTGGATGACGCGGATATTTTTGTTCAAGATTTACAACAAAACATGCGTGGCAAACTCAAGATAAATGCACCTATGGCGCTGGGCATCACAGACTTATCGGGGATGTTTGCAGATTTTATGCTAGCTAACCCAGATATTGAACTAGACATTCATCTAGGAGATGAAAGTATAGATCTAGTAGAGCAAGGCTTTGATCTAGGTTTCCGTGCTTCAAGCACTCAATTAGATTCTAATTATATTGGTAGACCCCTTACACGTTTTGCATACAAAGTCTGCGCCTCTCCGGATTACCTTAAAAATAATTCTGAAATAAATTTACCAAAAGATCTTAAAAATCATAATTGTTTTGTTTATAGCTATTTTCAAGGAAAAAACGTGTGGCCTCTTGAAGATGGTGTCACAGTGAAAGGTAATTTGCGGGTTAACAATACAATTTTTATGATGGAGGCTATAAAGCGTGGACTGGGATTAGGTTTTATCCCTGACTTTGTATGTCAGCAGGCAATAAACAATAATGAAGTCGTAGAAATATTAACTGATTCAAAAAAGCCAATGTTAACCCTTTATGCTTTATACCCAGCCAAACACTTTGTACCGGCAAAAGTGGTGCAATGTATTAAATATTTAGAGCAGTGGTTTGCCGAAAAAAACAATATTTAAGAGCATTTTTTAATCAATAGTGAATTTCCACTTTGGGTCGTCAGCCCCCACTCTCATCTATAGTCGATAATTTACTTTGATTTCTATTTTTGCCTTACATAAGTTAGGCGGGACAGTTGACGCCATGTTCCCCCTGAATTTGTCGTGAAATTCAATTCTGTTACTCTCGTATCACCATCCAAGGTCATATTAAGTCGAAATTCCATTGTGCCACCATCTTGTGTAGCAAAGTCAGTTCCTTTTTCTATATTAGTAGCGATCAATTTATTTCCCTCAATTATGCCCTCAAAATTGTCCATTACCTCCCCTGTATCGTCCACTGCACTTATTCTAAAAATTTGACGATCTTGGTCATAGCTGATTGTTGTTTCAACGCCAAAGCATTGCCACTTACGTTTTTAATCGACGTTTCTCTTAAACCCATACCATTCATTATAATGTCGTTTGACACAATGTTTTGACCAGCTTCTCGCCATTTTTGATTTTCCAGATTAAAAATTTCAGTTTTCACTTTCCAGATCCCAGCAAGCGCTGAAATTTTCTCGAATTGGTTGGCTGGGGCAGCCCGTGAATTTTCCTGAGCATGGGCCGATTGGGTGATTAGTGAACAAACACTAAAATATAAAGAAGTAAATTTTAAAATTTTATTCATTCTTAGAATCCTAATTGAGTTAATAAATCCATTATTATAATTTTTAATACCCACATCGCGACCAAAGCCGAATACGGTCCGAAAAGCGCCACGTTCCATAAAACTTGCCATAATGA
>JAESUD010000019.1 GCA_016763335.1 Emcibacteraceae bacterium
TTGAAATGTAGAAGCATTCAATTTCACGTGGTAAATAGATTTATTTTATCGCAATGCTTTTCATTTTCGTTATGCGTAGAGACGCAAACGAAAAGCTCCGCTAGGATAGTTACGAGAACAATTACATAATTTGATTGCTCGTGAGAGTATTGGTATGAGGATAAATACTTTGTACAAGTGCGGTGGTAACATCTTTACAAAAGCACCACCGCATATGGTATATTATATGTGTAGCAAGTATTGATACCGTTAGAGCTCCTTTCAATTACGGACGGTATCAATTCTTAAGACCGTCAGAGGGATTACGGTATTAAAATTTGATACAGGTGTATCAATTTTTAATACAGTTTTGTCAAATATTGACACCGTGTTTTAAATTTAAGTTAGATCAATTCATCCTTTTCTCCAGGCCATAAAATCCTTTGTCGGTGATGAACCATTATATTCGTGTAACGTGCTAATCCACTCAGAGGCATGACGATGCTTAAATGTGAAAGAGCCCTTACTCTTTAATTTTATAAACCCATTCACCTGCAACTCACCTATTGCCTTTACAGCAGTATTTGACGCACAATCAATCCAGTTAGCAGCCATCCGCACACTCATAATAATGTCGCCGTTATTGCCACCGTTATATCGAAAAAGAAATTCACAGTACAAAGCCCGGGCATTTGTACTTAACGCGCGGTAAGCCGGACTTTGCATCAAGTAATGTGGCAGACCTACATACCTTAAACCGTTTTTGCTTCGGCCCTTATGATTATGATTAGCCATATTATTATCCTTGCACACTAGCGATGGTACCTCCCCACCGCTAGTGCATCCTGATTGTAAACAATCGAATTGAAAATTATGGATTAATCAGCCTACAAATTGGACCACATGAGTTTGCAAAATATATAAACCATGCCACCCTTTGCCGGCTACTCCATCATGCTGCTCCCTAGTCATCGTTATGCTCAGATGATAATCGTGACGCAGAATCCTTATATACTCAGATAATCGAAGCGCCCATGAGGAAAGCCCCTGAGCAGTTACGCCGGAACTTTTATTATTAATTAACGCTGACAATGTTCTTGCAGTTTGTCCGGTTAAAGTAATGGTACGTAGGTTGCCATCCGAGTAAATAATTTTAAATTTCTGTTTAAGACGTTTAGTCATTATTACATCCTCTCTTATAAAGGATGCCGGCTACTACAGAAGCGTGACCAATTGACAAACCATATTTGTTTCTGATAAATCGCACAGGAAACGCTTGAGGATGCTCATTAGATGCCTTAGTGTGTTTTGTACCAAAGACACCTAGATAGGCCCCGTTCACCGTTACAGCGGTGGCGGGGTCTAATTTATTAGGCATAACTCATACCTCCCTTTTTTCTGATGGGTGATTTTGCTCCGCTTCCGCAATAAATTTTTCAATTTCAGATTTTTTATAACGGATATTTTTAGAGCCTATACGGCAAAAATTTGGCCCTTCGCCTTTCCACCGCCAAAATCGCAACGTAGAGGGTTTGGTCGCGAGTAATTCTGCGGCCTCTATTTCAGTTAATAGCTTTGTAGTCATAGGAAATGTTCCTTTAATCATTTTGTAATATCAATCTCCCGTTATCAGGTTTGATTGCATGTGATTAAAGGCTATTAGGATAAATAAGATAACACTAGAGAGAGCATTGCTGTTAGCCACTAACTGCCAAATTAGTTTTATTTAAGGGTTCTTTTAATAGCTTTTTTTGTTCCGCTACACGTCTACCAAAAGATTCAATTGTCATCGATCCACACTCTCCATACGTAACCAAGCCACCTAAATCGGTACATTTTTTATGTTCGCATAAATATTTTAAAACATCCCTGAGGAGGGCCTCGGGGCCGATGGCAATCATTGCCTTTCTTATTTCGTTCTTAAGGCTGTTTCTTTTTCTACTTTTTTTTGTTTGGGTATCTTTTTTCCAAATCTGATTTATTTGTTCTTTCAGAATACCTAGGTCATATGCGGACCAAACAACAACTTCACGCTTGGTGTTTGGGTCTGTAATAGTACGGCAAAGCATTATGACCTTAGCTAGTAAATATTCATCATCAAATTTTTGGTATCCCCTGTGCGCAAACAAGACATCCAAAGACATAATCCCTATTAGATGCCCAAATTTATTTTTATAATAATCATAAGATTCCGATTGTGAACTGTTTGGAAGCAACGGTAGCAAATTGTAATAATCTTTATTTCTATACATGTGCGATGTTGCGTACGGCAAACCTTTTTCTTGCAGTAATTTTACGGCAAATTCAGAAAGGCTTTCTGCAAACCCATACGGTTTACCTTTTGTACTTGGGTACGTTTCCTCGCTGATTTTTTTAAGGTATTCGATATCAAAGTCGCCTCTAAAACTAGTTGTCGATAGACTATACCCCTGTCTGCTCGAAATTACTTCCTCGACCCCTTTTGCTAGTTTTTTTGGCTTGCTTTTTGTCGTTTTACTCATCTTGAGCCCCAGGCTTATAGTTTAACAACATTGCTTTTTTTGCTTTGCATCATTGCCGCGTTAATGTTGGAAGCGGTGGTCTCGGCGGCTTGGCGTACCGGGTCCTCAGCAAGATGAGCATATCTAGCGGTGGTCTGGACTTGTGTATGGCCAAGAAGCTTACCAGTCATGTGGAGGGATAGTCCGGTACCCACCGCGAAAGATGCAAAAGTATGTCTTAAATCATGAAGGCGGACGTCTAACACGCCGCCAATTGGTGAAATATCAAGCTTTTGACATTCCTCGACTATCTCCTCAACTGAGCAGTTTTGATACTCAGGAGTGCCTTTAAAAATTACCGATAGATGTTCCTGGTCTTTCCATATTTTAATAGTTGCAGCCGCTTTAATACGTTTCCAAACTTTGAACAGGTTTACAAGATGATGCCCGGACTTTGTACCAGTTACTACCCACGGATTGCCGTCTAATTTTGGTAACTCGGACAGTATCGCCATTGCCGGAGCAGTCAAATAGATTTTCTTTTTACCGGTTTTACTGTCAGGGAGGTTAAGACATGCATTCTCCATGTCCACATCAATCCATCCCAACTTTAATATTTCATCACGCCTGCAACCTGTAAAAATTAATAATCTAATGGCCGCAATAGCGGTGGCGGATTCCGTCTTGTTATTTTCTGCTTCAACCAAGGCCACTGATATATAGCTGAGTTCATCAAGGGATAAATAACGCTCTCGCTTACTTTCTTTGTACTTAGAAACGTGAGCACACGGATTTGAACCTTGCTTTCTAATTTCCCAAAGCTCAGCCAGGTTAAACATCTTTGAAAGAAGAGCCAACACGCGATTTGCGGCATATGGCACCATTCTCATAGACTGGTGCAACTTGATAATATCTCTTCTGGATATTTCAGATATCTTTAAAGTTCCAATGGCCGGGATAATATGCTTGTTAATGTTTCGTCGGTCACCATCAGTGCTCGATTGTTTTTTATGCGTCTCGGCATATACAGATAGGTAATGAGCGGCAAATTCCTTTATTGTGCTACCCCCACGTTTTTCCTGCCTTACTTGGCTAGGGTCTTTCCCTTCGGCTACTAGTCCCATCCATTGCTTTGCTATTCCCCGGGCCTTCTCGGTGGCAATAACACCATGCACACCAATTTTAGGGCGACGCTCACGACCGTCCTGTGTTCGGTAATAGAGATAATAGATTTTACTACCCGACGGGCTAACTCTGCATTGAAACCCTTTTAACTCTATATCATTAATTGTGTATCTACTGGCCTGTGGCTTAGAAGCATCCACCGCCTTCTTTGTAAGTTTTAATGTTGTCATAATTACCTCTGGGTCGCATGTGGGTCGCAATATATGCTAATAATAACATACCTCATCAACAGTGACAACAATAGATTAATATAATTATCATTAAAAATCAGCGATTTACAGATAACGTTAGATACCGGCATATTGCCCCAAAAATACCGACAACGTGATTCCTAATCTTGAGGTCAGTGGTTCAAATCCACTCGGGATCACCAAACAAAATGCCATCCCTCATGGCAAAGGACATTCCGACCTCGCACGATCTTGGTATTTAAAAAAATATTTTTGTTCGATGGTCTTGTTTAATTGTCTACATATTATAAGCGATTATATTGGATGCGGTCTTGATTTAATTCTGCGTGATATAAACTTTAATTTTCCGCGTTATTCTTAGGTATAGAAAATGAAACTGTTGTGCCTTCGCCTAAGATGCTCTCGATTTCTAATTCGCCACCATGAAGTCCTACTAAAGACTTCACAATTGAAAGGCCTAATCCAGTACCTTCGGTATGACTTATGAATGGAGAGGATTCTGCTTTGGTAAAGGGTTTGGTAATTATTTTAATGTCTTCTTTCGAAATCCCGCATCCAGTATCGGTAATTTTAAAACAATGATTATTCTTAGCTATATGAGCACTGATTGTAATAACGCCATTTTGCGGAGTAAACTTGATAGAATTAGATATTAAGTTCATTATGATCTGCATAAAAGCTTTTTTATCTACATAAACTTCGGGTAAGTTTTCTTTGATTTCCACAACAAGTTTAACATTTTGATCAGCCGCTAATTTAAAGACAATTTTTTTACATTGTAAGATAAGCTCTCTGCCATCAACCTTTTCATAACTAAGCTCTTTTTTACCCGCTTCTAATATAGATAAATCGAGAATATCATTTACAAGATGAAGTAGATATTCCCCTGATGAATGTATATCATTAATATATTCTGTGTTCTTCTTATTATTTATGGGTCCAAATGTTTCTTTTAATAGGACCTCAGAAAATCCAATAACGGCATTTAACGGCGTTCTCAAATCATGACTCATTGATGCTAGAAAGTCAGACTTGGCCGCGTTTGCATCTTTTGTTTCTTTTAGTGAAATGGCCATCTCTTTTTGCGTGGACTTTAGTTCTAGCTCCGTCATTTGTCTTAATTTTATTTCTTTTCTCAGCTGTTTATTCCAAAGGAGAATTATTCCTGCCCCAATTAATGATAAAATAATTACATAAATTAGTGGCCCATAATCTACTTGCCTTTGAAAAGGCACTGTGAAGCCCTTTGATAATATTCCATTTCTTGTATTTTGATCAATTTTCATTAAAGCCTTTTGAATGGAACTATAAAGAAGTGGTAAATCTGAACGAACAGCAATCCTGTTATCAACGTTATAGGGAGTTGAACCAGTTACCCTTACATTATTAATATTCTCAGATGTGAAATACGCTGATGTAGATGGAATGCTGCTTATAAAAGCATCGGCTTCACCAATTGAAACTAATTTTAAAGCTTCAATATTACTGTTTACCTCTCTAACTGTAATATTTGGATAATCTTCTTTGATGAAATCGATGATTGCAGTTCCTTTGGTTTGAACAATAACCGCACCATCCATTAGGCTGAGTTCCGTAAAGTTAACATGTTCCTCGCGAGCAAAAATGACGTGTTGATCCCTCAAGTAACTATCAGCAAAGATAAGGTATTTCTCGCGGTCAGGGGTCAGCGTGGCATATGATGCAATTTCCGCGTCGCCAGACTGAAGCTTAGATAATCCATCATTCCACGTCGTATTACCCGACCATACAAATTTTACATTTAATATTTTTGATATTTCTTTTAAAAAAGAAGCCGTTATTCCGCCAATATTCGACTGCTCATCAAGAAATTCATACGGTGCACTATTTAAAGATACGGCCACCCTTATTGTGTTATTTTCGGCCAGCCAGTTTAGTTCTTCTATGGTAAGATCATTGCTATCAGCCGTTTTCGAAGGTTTAATCCATTTAGTGGAAATTGTCGTAAATTCTTCCACAGAAACTAAAGCAATTGCCTTGGTAATAATACTCACTAGAATTGAGTTGTTTTTTTGAACAGCTATACGTTGATCTATTTCATTATTTTCTATGATAAACTCATCACCTAATATTTCTATTCCCTGTATATTATTTTGAGTAATAGCAAATTCAACTGCCATAGTTTCATTAGGATAAACATCAATTTCATGTGAAGCTAATGCCCTTAAGATTTCCATATTATTATTAAATGTCACATATTTTAAATCAGGGTAAAGTTTTTGATAAGACGCAGCTATGAAATGGCCTTTAATAATGCCAATCCTTTTATCGTTAAGGCCGGTTATATCATTAATTTTTTCTGAACCAGCTCTGCCCCAGAGAACAATGGCATCAGTAATATAAGCGTCGAAAAAAGTGAAATATACTTGTCGTTCATCGGTTTTGGAAAGGCTGTGAATGATATCTATTTTTTGATCCATCGCCATTTTGAGATTTTCAGACCAACTTCCATAATTAACATAGTTGACTTTCAATCCAACTTTAGAGGTAAGAAGGTTTAAATAATCGATAGATAATCCTACTGGCTCTCCTGCGCTGACAAAATCAAATGGCGCGTAACCAATATTGTTACCGGCCATAATTGTGGGGTGTTCAACAATCCAAGACCGCTCTTCTTCTGTTAAAAAGATTTCTTCTGAGTTATTTTGCGCCCAAACAGTGCCCGTTGACACTATTATCAATAATGCAACAATCAAGGGCTTGAGAAGTAAGATACTTTGTTTATTAATACTACTATTCATATTGTAATTGAACCTTGACAGATTTAGGCCTTCAATAAATATATTCCATAATAGTTAATATAATCATTATTTTCATATTATGCCATTGACAATAAAAGCTATTTACACGAGTGTTAGTTAAAGTTATGCTGACTTTATGACCCCTATATTTCCTCCCCTTATCCCATTACGTGCCTTTGAAGCGGCAGCGAGACATGAAAGCTTCTCAAAAGCGGCGGCTGAATTATGTGTGACGCATAGTGCGATAAGCCAGAATATTCGCCATCTTGAGCAAAGATTGGGCGTTGAGCTATTCCGCCGAACGGGCAATAAAGTAACCCAGACCGAAAAGGGAAAAAACTATCAATCCAAAATTAGTGAGGCATTTGAATTAATTGTCGATGCCACGGATGAATTGATCCAAGAAAAGCATGGTTATACGCTTCAAATAAGTTGCGAACCGGCGGTCGCGGCGCGTTGGTTGCGCCCTAGATTACAGAAATTTCGCGAAACTTATCCTTCAATAGAATTACATATTATATCTGAAAAAGTTATATCGCAATTTTCACCGCAAGGAATTGATGTAGCCATACATAATCAGTGGGATAAATCATTACCCAATATTCACATTGATCCGCTTTTAAAATTAGAATGTTTTCCAGCGGCCAACCCGAAACGGCTTTCCGGTTTCGATAAAATAAACTCACCGATTGATATGGAAAAACATCCCCTTATTCATGATAAAAATACGTCACTTTGGAATTCATGGTTTAGGCAGCATGACATCAATCATACAGACAGAAATACGGATCAACATTTCCACGATTTCTCACTTGCAATTGATGCCGCTATTGACGGCGAAGGTATTATCCTCGCCGATCATATATTATGTGAAGCAGAGCTAGAGGATGGTCGTTTGGTTGCACTTTTTGATGACGCAATTGATTGCGACGAATATAGTATCATTACAACAACAGATAAGATGAAAAAGGCACCTGTGGTTATGTTTCGAGACTGGTTATTAACCCAGAAAGCTTTACAACCAGCCTAGCTGCTTATGCATTGTTGTGTTTTCCTTAACACCCCATTGTTGAATGATTTTACCCTCTTTAAATTTATAGATATCAATCGAATTTATGCTGAATTTCTTACCTTGAGAGGTAAAACCATTGTAAGTCGCGGCCTGAGTACCGCTCAATGTTAATCTGGCAACAACCTTATCATCATCACATATAAGATCATGTACGACTTCATTAAAATCCGGGAATGACTTTTTCAGTTCAGTCACGTCATTGGCTAAATCAGAATATGTTGCTGTCGTTTCACTACCACCTTTCATAGGGGAATAATGCATGACATAATCAGGATGATAAAACTTTTCTATCGCACTAACATTTCCCTCGCCCCAAACATCTTCCAAGACTTGGATTAGTATTTTTTTTAAATCTGGCATTTATTATCCTCGTGTCATTAACTCAGCATCATTTTTGCGTAATAATGGCCAAAGTCCCAATTTGTTTTTTCCATTTCATTCAATGGTCCACGGTTTCCTACCCCTGCTTCCAGTCCCTTTTGAACGCCTGTATTTATCACTTTATCTTCCGCCATAAATGCCAGAAGTTGATCTAGTTCTCCTTCTGCCATTTTTTTATCGGTGTGGACGTTTAAGTCTTTGCCAACCCAAGCCCGAAACCTAAGTCGATTATAGCTCGTCGGTATAATTGACAACCATAAAACTCTGGATTGGCTGAGCGCAAATGTCATGCTTGGATAAATACAGCATAGATGTTCCTTATTTTCTTTTGTCGCGCTTACTTTCTTATCATCCATTTTTTTATCTAAAGTATGATGGTTATAGCCAACACCGCCCGGCATTACCTCAACACTAGAGGTAGGAGTAGACGGCTCTAATGTCGTTTTGTGAACTTTGAATAAATGATAGCTTTCACAGAAATTTTCCACCAAAACTTTCCAGTTACACGCGAGTTCACCCTCATAAGAATGAACGACATCCATATTGGCAAAGTCAAATCTATTAATATGCTCATCTAAGGAAGATAGACGTGGAGACAAGGGAGCAGCATTGTGGTCGAGATTTACAAAAATCAAACCCTGCCAAATTTCAAATTTTAATTGGTTTAAATGAACTTGCTTAACTTTATCCTTATCCATTCGAGGCGCCCCTCTCAACTTTCCGTTTAATTCATAGGCCCATGCATGATAAGGACAAATTATAACGCTACATTTTCCAGAACCATCAAGTAAACGCGAAGAGCGGTGCGCACATACATTAGAATAAACACGAATTTCATTATTGTTATCCCGCAAAGCGATAACCGGATGCGTAGCAAGATTAAAAGTCAGATAATCTCCCGCGTCTTTAAGCTCGGAAATATGTCCGATACATACCCATTCTTTTGAAAATATCTTTTCCAACTCAATATTGTGTATTTCTTCCGACGAATATAATATTGGCGGCATCGGTAATTTACCAAACTCATTCTCGCTATTATCCCGCCACCGTTCTAAGGCATCAAGTATTCTCATAATTATAACTCTTCCCATAGCTTAAGACTAGGCACTCTATCACAATTTCGAGATGATATTTAACAGGGCTTTCTTATAATGAGTATAAGAAAAACTAATGCTTTATTTAATTAGTTACCTTATTCTTATTCACCAAAATATTTATGGTCTGATATTTTTTGAAATCTCTCAGTCTTATCCATAAACCCATAACTCACACGAATATTTCGGATTTCATTTTCTTGTAAAATTTTATAAAACCGTTCTGAAATGAAAAGCTTACGTTTCATTCCTGGCAGTCGGAAAAGATCGTTATCAATGTTATTAACTGTTAAAACCAGCCTCTTCCATTTTGGAATATTACTATATTCATCTGGATTGTTCGGGTTCATTTCTGCTTTGATGAATTCCGAACTCTCATAATCTATAATGTCCAGTGTTTCATAAACATTCATTAAATAATAGCCATCAACCGTTTCGATCGGATCTTTCGTTACCATCCTCATGGGAATTGGGAAAAATTCAACTCCCGGAACATTGGCATTCTCCACAAGCTTTTTAAACTTATCCGATACCACTTCAATTAACCCACCTTGCACACCAACAAATTCTACTATTTCAGTTTTATCTTGCGTAAGGGTACGTGCCTCAAGGTGAGATGGCACAAGATGAGCAATTGAAGTCCTTGGATCTTGCACTCTTCCCAAATAAATTAAACCTTTAATGCTTTTATTTATAGTCGCCAAACCTTCCTGATTTTCATAATTAAAACTTTGGCCTGACAATTCAATTAAATAAGACACTTTCTTTGCTTTCTTGGTATAGGCAAAGATTAGTGCAAGAATTATGATGACAGTTATCGATATATACATTTCTTTACCCCTCAAACGCTCCCACAAATACTATCTGCAATCGTCATATTCGACATTTTAATAGCAGTCTTAGTTACTTGATACATTTTCCCCACGCCTGCTTCCAGTCCCTTTTGAACGCCGGCATTAATCACTTTATCTTCTACCATAAATACCAGAAGTCGCCCTAATTCTTCTTCTGTAGAATTTTCTACGGCGTAGGCATTCAAGTCTTTAGCAACCCATACCAGAAACCTAAGTCGATTATAGCTCGTAGGTATAACTGATAACCATAAAACTCTGGACTGGCTTAGCGCAAATGTCATGCTTGGATAAATACAACTTAGATGTTCTTTGTTTTTTTTGCCACACTTACTTTCTCATCATCTGTTTTTTTATCTAAAGTGTGATGGTTATAGCCAACACCACTCGGCATTACCTCAACACTGGAAGTGGGAGTAGACGGCTCTAATGTTGTTTTGTGCACTTTGAACAAATGATAACTTTCGCAGAAATTTTCCACCAGAACTTTCCAGTTACACTCAAGTTCACCCTCATAAGAGTGAACGACATCTATATTGGCGGCATCGGTATTTGCCAAATTCATTCTCGCTATTTTCCCGCCACCCTTCTAAGGCATCAAGTATTGCCATAGTTATAACTCTTCCCATGTCTCAAATGCAATCACCCTATTTTATAAATAAAACAAGGCACTCTATCACAATCTTGAAGGGATATTTAGCAGACTTTCTTATAATGAATATAAGAAAGACTAACACCTTATAAAACTGACCTTAATCGTCATCGATGATTAGACATTACTCATATCGAAGTGCCTCTATAGGGTTTTGCCGCGCCACAACATAACTGTTCCCGGCTACTGTGGCCCAAGCAATCAATAAGGCCATAAGCCCTGCCACCAGACAAAGTGTCACAATCACCATATTATCAATCCTATACACAAAGCTCTCAAGCCAGCGGCTCATAGCAAGATAAGCAATGGGCCAAGCGATAAGGTTAGCAATCAGAACGGGTTTTGAAAATTGCCAAACCAGAAGTTTGACGATTTGAAAAACTTCTGCCCCGAAAACTTTACGAATACCTATCTCTTTGGTACGGCGTTCTGCGGTAAAAGATGCGAGACCGAATAACCCGAGACATGCAATAAAAATGGCGAGACCCGAGAAGGCTGAGAACATGGTTATCTGACCATGTTCCGTCTTATATTGATCTGCTAATGCATCTGTGGCAAATTCATACTCGAACGATGCGCCTGGCATTTCTTCCTGCCATATTGCCTTCGCTTCTTCGACCACTTTCATCGGGTTTCCGTCATATCTTATGTTAACGAATTGAGGTTGCTTTGCTTTTAATTGATAAAACTCTGGTTCGGTAGGCGTTTTTAAACTTGAGAAACGAACATCATCTATCACGCCAATAACCTCAAAATCGGTTTCTAACATTGTTTGGCTACTTCCCTGATCAGCCATACCGACATTCATAAATATCCTTTTACCAAGAGCCTCCATAGGGGTGCCAAATCCAAGCCGCCGTACCGCCGATACATTTAAAATTAATGATGCTGTATATCCATCGCCAGCTATAATTTGCTCACGGGAAGGGCGTTCATCATTTCGGTTTCTTTCATAATCACGGCCAGCGATTAACGGGATTTCATAAGTTTTAAGAAAATCGTATCCTACACCACGAAATGTCATCATTATCGGCTCAA
>JAESUD010000182.1 GCA_016763335.1 Emcibacteraceae bacterium
ATTATTATTCTTTGCCGCGTATGGATAGCAAGGGAGTTCTGGAAATTGACGGGCAGTCATTTGCCGTAAACGGTTTAACATGGTTAGACCGTGAGTGGGGCACAAGTGCCCTTGGCAAGGAACAACAAGGCTGGGACTGGTACGCGTTACACCTTTCGGACGGTAGTGACTTTATGTTTTATAACCTGCGTAATAAGGACGGAAGCAGACATGCGTTTAGTGGCGGAAGCTGGATTGATGTGGAAGGCAATAGAACAGCCATTAAAGCCGAAGATATAATTATTGAAGTAACAGACTATTGGCAAAGCCCGCTTGGTGGGCGTTATCCGTCAGGATGGAAACTTAACTGGCCAGAAAAACAGCTTGAAATAACCATTGAACCAGTTATTAAAAATCAGGAATTAAATACCCTTCCACGATATTGGGAAGGGGCGGTTGATGTTGTTGGCCAGTTAGCTGGCAAAACACTAAGTGGACGTGGTTATGTCGAGCTAACGGGCTACACAAATTAATGACATGACTTCCCGTGTTTTTGCAGGCGCCAATAATTATAAGGCCAAGGCGTAATAAAACCAGCAACAAGGGCAATCGGAACCACCCACCATGTCAATATCGCACCACCAGTGAATAAATAATCTGTTGCATTCATGGCGATTTCCATAGCGATCATAGAAATAAAACTCATGCCAATAGCGGTTTTGAAGGCTTTGGATAAATCAAAACCAGCCTTAAGCAAAATGACAGTTTCAAATAATATACTTGTAAGCAATCCATTGATTGTTGCCAGTATCATAATGGTCAGGGTGGAAACCTGAAAATCGTTAAATTGAAAAAATGCAATTGTACCAAAATCGCCTATTGCACAACCGATCAAACACCATTTGGTGTTATGAGCACTTTTTAACCAATTGGATTTATTGTTCCAGAATGAAGTCATGATAATAATCCTTAAATATAAAACTAGTGATTATTATAATCTGATGTACGGATTTGTTGTTATATCCTGTCGGTTAATTGTTATAGAATTCATATATTATACTTTATCGCGTGATTGACGTTTTCGGGTGTCTTTTAATGATCTGAAATGGCTAGGCGTAAGACCAGTGATTTTTTTGAATTGGCCGCTAAGATGGGCAACACTGCTGTAACTAAGCTGGTAAGCTATTTCGGTCAAACTTATCTGATTATATACCAAAAGTTCCTTTGCCTTTTCAATACGTTGTTTGATGTAATAATATTCAATGGTAATTCCTTCAACGCTGGAAAATAGCTGGCTAAGGTAATTATATTCATAAGGTAGGTTTTTGCTTAAATAATCAGATAATTTCACTTGCTCGAGATCATTACGAATTTCAACAAATTTAATGCAGAGTTTTTTAATTTTTTCGATTAATTGTGTTGTTTTATTTGTAAGCAATTCAAAGCCAAACTTTTCTAATTCTGATTTGAGTAATTTCAGCTGTTCAGTTGTGAGAATTTTATTACCCAAGTCAACTTCACCTAAAGTAATGGATCGAGGAATAATATTTAATTCCTGAAGTATATTACCGACGACAATGTTACAGCGGTCACAAACCATGTTTTTTACATAAATGATCATCTGCGTGTCCTATGTGTTTGTTGCTTCATTGATATAGTGGAATTTCATTGCTAAAGCGTCTTTCATGTTTAATTATCCTTATAATAATAAATAAGGGAGAGTAAATTTGTATAAATTTATCATTATGACTGTTGTTTTTTTATGTGGTGCTTCAATAGGGGGAGCGCAAGAGCAAGAACAGGAACCAAGAAAAGTCACAATTATACATGCGGGAACGTTGATGGCTGTTGCCGGTGAAGATACACTTGCCGAGCAATCAATCATCATCGAAGACGGTAAAATAACCGACATTCAATCATCTTATATATCGGAAGTTGATGATGCTGAAATGACGATTGTTGATCTTCGTGATAAGGTTGTCATGGCCGGGTTGATGGATATGCACGTACATTTAGCGATGCTATGGGGGTCCAATAAAAATTCTGCTGATGCTGCGCTCAAAGGGGTTTCAAATGCTTATAAAACGCTGATGATTGGTTTTACCACGGTACGTGATCTTGGGGCCACGGATGATACTATATTCAAATTACGTAAAGCGATTAATGACGGCGATATTATTGGACCACGGATTTTGGCCGCCGGAAATATAATTGGTGTTGGTGGACGTGAAAATTGCAAGGAATGTAATGGCGCTGAAAGCTGCCGCAAAACCACTCGCGATATGATTAACGCCGGTGCGGACTGGATTAAAATATATTCATCATGTAGCGGCAGTAAACTATGTTCGAATGAAGACGGCTCACCGATGTTTTTTGATGATGAAATTAAGGCCATTACCGAGGTGGCGAAAAAATACGGTATTAAGGTTGCCGCCCATTCTCATCCGCGTGATAGTGCGTTGCAGGTTTTAAAATATGGCATTGCGTCAATTGAACATGGATCATTTATCAATGATGAAGCCATGGATATTATGATCCGCGACGGGGTATATTATGTACCGACGGTTTCCGTGATGGATATGCTTGAAGAAGTACTGGAAAAAGCAGAGGGCAGCGCGGATATGCTGGCCCACAATCAAAACTTTTATGATAATAACCCCGGCAAGATTTTTGAAGCCTATCAAAAAGGTGTTAAAATTGCCACGGGAACGGACGCCGGTGTTGTCCCCCACGGTAAAAACTACCGCGAGATGGAACGTTTTGTCGAGTTGGGTATGACCAATGCCGATGCCCTAAAAGCCGGAACGATTAATAGTGCGGAACTTATTGATATGTCAGATGAGCTTGGCACTATTGAAGTGGGGAAGATTGCCGACATAATTGCAATGGTCGGTAACCCGCTTGAAGACATAAAAGATATCGAAAATATTGTCTTCGTTATGAAGGAAGGTAAAGTTTACAAATAAAATGTTTCTGTTGCCCTATGAAAATAAGGCATTTTAGTGTATGGTGATAAGTTCTAGTACTAAATTTTTTATAACAACAAAGGGTATATCAACACATAAAATTAGGAGACATATAATGGCCATACGTGAAGTTGTAGCGCTTTTCGATGACGAAGAGGAACTAATGAATACCATTGACGAACTTGAGGGAAAAGGATTTGATAGGAGCGAAATATCGATCATGCCGCCCATGGGGGAAGTTGAGCAGGTTCTGGGCCATCAGGTTGATGATATATATGCCGCTTCCAATGACCCAAATACACCAAGAAGTTTTCCGCTTGATTATGCATCATGGGGTGATGCACAGGGGGTATTGATGGCGGTTCCGTTTCTTGCTGGTGCCATTGCAGTTACCATATTCGGTGCAACAAGTGGAATGAGTGTTATGACCACATTTCTCATGGCAATATTTACCGGTAGTATAGGTACAGTATTCGGTTTCATCATTATGATGTTGCTTAAAAAACGCCATAAATTTGAAATCAGCGATCAGATAAGTCGCGGTGGTCTTACGATGTGGGTTCATGTTCGTGATAATTCCCGCGCTAGACGGGCAATCAGAATATTTAATCGTCATCATGCCCATGATGTGCGGTTTAAGATGAGCCATCATATTTAACAAGTTCTGTCATTAATTCTTGCATTAAGCCATCTATATGAAATAGTAATAGGTAGATTTTACATTACTTTTTTTGGCCTGTTTTGGGCTTATTTCTGGAGAAATATAAATGGCCATAATGCCTATGACAGAATTTGACCGGTTTTTGATTATGTTTGACCGTATGTTCGACTTTGTTGAAACCTACATAATAAAAACACCGGAAGATAAATATGAATGGATTCCGATTGATGGACCGGGCGTGAGCTTTGGCGACCGCTTGGAAAACATTACGATCAAAGGGCTCTATGTACATTTGACTACATCCGAAGATGGTTTTGTTCGTTCAATAATTGACATTGAAGATGGTGGGGAAATTCCGTTGCCGATCAATGAAAAACTTACCAATGACGTTTATGATGGTGATATTATTGTGATGGGTCGGGAAATTCATGAAAATTGCATGGCATTATTGCGAGATTTGTCCGTAGAGCAGCTTACAAAAACGGTATGGTTCCAAGGTGGTGAATATAGCGTAATGGGCTTTCTATGGGCTTTATATGCCCATTATGCCTATCATTTGGGTAACATTGATACATATATGCGCCAAGGGGACATGAACCCGACGGCTTTCTTTAATTTTCCATCAAGTAAAATGGCATAATTTCATGAAAACAATTGGACTTCTAGGGGGTATGAGCTGGGAAAGCTCAGCGCTTTATTACCGTCAAATAAATGAGGGTATAAAAACGGCTCTCGGCGGGCATCATTCCGCGGAGCTTGTGATGTATAGTGTTGATTTTGCGCCAATTGAACAACGTCAACATTCCGGCGATTTTGCTGGCAATGAAGCTAAACTTTCAGAGGCTGCAAAAAGCATCGAAGCTGCTGGTGCTGACTTTATACTGATTTGCACCAACACCATGCATGAAGCGATCCCGGAAATTAAGAAGCATATAAAAATTCCCATTTTACATATTGCTGATGCCACAGCTGAAGTTATTAAGCAAAAGGATATTAAAACCGTCGGACTACTTGGTACTGGTTATACGATGGAGCGGGAATTTTATAAGGGCCGCTTAAAAGAAGAGCACGGTATTAATGTTCTCACGCCTGATCAGACGGACCGCAAAATAATTCATGATGTGATTTATGATGAATTAGTGCTTGGTACGGTTAAAGAAACCTCAAAGGCAGAATATCTACGCATCATTAAAAAATTAGCAGAAGAGGGCGCTGAAGCGGTTATTTTAGGCTGCACAGAAATAGGTATGTTAGTAAATCAAGATGACACCGATATTATCTTATTGGATACAACCGAAATTCACGCGCAAAAGGCGGTGGAAAAAGCCTTGAAATAAATGGTCAAGTGAATTACTAACAGCATTATTAATTTAAAATATATATATACAGTCAATTATTATAATCAATTTACCGGAGAGAAGAATGAGCAATTTATTTGAACGCATTGGTGGCGATGCAGCAGTGGATGCAGCTGTTGATGTGTTTTACAAGAAAGTTTTATCTGATGATAGTATCAGTCATTTTTTTGAAACGACAGATATGGACGCCCAACGCGAAAAACAGAAAAAATTTCTTACCGTAGCCTTCGGTGGCCCCAATGATTATTCGGGTAAAGATATGCGCGCTGCTCACGCAAAGCTTGATAATATTACGGAAGCACATTTTACATCTGTTGCTGGTCATCTACAAGCAACACTCGAAGAATTAGGTGTTCCGGAAGCAGAAGTAAGCGAAGCAATGCTTATTGCTGCTAGTACGCATGATGATGTTCTTGGACTCTAAAATAAGAAAATAATCCTGTGAATCAAGTTACTATTACATATGAAGGGGACGAAATTAGTTGCGACCCCGATAAAACGATACTGGATAATCTATTAGATCAGCAAAAGTCTGTAACTCATTCTTGTAAAAAAGGTTCTTGCCTTACTTGCGTGATGAAAACATCACATGAAGTCGATCCAAAAAGTACAGCCCCGCTCAAGCCAACTATGGTTGAGCAGGGCTATTTTTTGAGCTGTCAGCAAAAACCGCAAAGTGGAATGGTTTTGAGCGCACCAGAAAGCAATGATCTTTTTATTAAAGCGCAGATTAAGTCAGTAGAATATCTGATGGGGCATGTATTTCGGGTTTACTTGCGTCCATTAGAAGATTTTAACTATCGGGCAGGACAGTTTCTAAATATTAAAGGGCCGGAGGGCGAGGTTAGAAGTTATTCAATAGCTTCAATTCCTGCTGATGACCTCATTGAGCTTCATGTGACAGAACATAAGCACGGTATTGTCAGTCGGTGGTTATGTAATGTTGAACGAACGGGCGCCGAAATCGAGATTTCTGGTGCAAATGGGGACTGTTTTTATATGCCCGGGAAACCTGAACAGGCAATGTTGCTAATAGGGACAAGTACGGGGTTAGCACCTTTGCTTGGTATTATTCGTGATGCTATTGATAATGGTCATCATGGCAAGATCGTTCTTTATCACGGTGCTGTAAGAGATAGCGGGCTATATATGCGTCGTACGCTTTCGAAATTAGCGGAAGAAACCGCCAATTTAACTATTTGTTACGGAACGTTGGAACATTCAGATGATAACGACAATGCCGTGGGTAATATTCAAGATATAGCTTTAAGTAAAAATCCTAATTTAAAAGACTGGCGCGTTTTTCTCTGTGGAGACCCGGAAATGGTCAAGAAAACCAAGACCAAAGCATATCTAGCAGATGCTGCCCTTTCAGATATTCTTGCCGATCCGTTCGAACTAAGGACAACTCTTTAAAAAATATCAAGGGTTGCCAATATGTTTGGCGTAACTATCCTTATCCATGTCAACAATTTCTATTGTTGTGCATTTAGTATTTCCAATAAATGGCTTTACACCGTTCATGACTGTTTCGCTCAGGTATTTTTTCTGGTCTGCGGTTCTACCAGATAAAATCCTGACCGTGATATGGATATAATCATTTCGTTCTAAGCCGGATTTATACTGATCAATGGCTATGGCCCTTGCTTTTATCGCCGTATTGTTAAAAAGGCCGGAACTGGCGACACTTTCAAATGTAGCATTCATTAATTCATTAATATTAATGCGTGTTTCTAGCTCTTTGGTATATTCAATAACACAATGGGGCACGGGTTAATTTCCTGTTCTTATTTTAATGCCTTCAACGGCGCCGACCACCATACGGTTCACTGCTTTAAGGGTTATTTGGTCGGGGTCATTTGATGGGATAGAAGCAAAGCCGATAGCGGCTGCTTTAGGGTATTTTATGAATATGTCTTTAAACATTGCGGCAAGTTCATAACTTGTTGGCCCGTTTTCAGTAGGATAATTGTGAAACGGCACTTCTTTAGCGTCTAAAATATCAAGATCAATATGAATATAGATTTTATCAGACACGGCACTAAGTGCATCCATTTGATCATAAACATTTTGCGATAAATTGCGGATGTCCTCGACGGTAATATTCTGAATGCGTGCTTTATCAAGCAAGTGTTGTTCCATGGGGTCAACATCACGAAGACCTGCAGTGACGATATGACTATTTGGTAGTGGTGGTTCAACTTTTGAATCGCGTCTTACCTGATGCAGGGCCAAGCCGTTTGCAATAGCCAGTGGCATGCCGCCCATTGATCCGGAACGGGTGGTTTCTGGTGTGTTATAATCGGCATGGGCGTCTAACCATAAAATACTGACCGATGATGTATCGGTTGAGGTGAGGGACTGTTGTAAGCCACCGAGAACGCCAAGGGACGAGGGACAACTGGCAAGAAAAGCGACGGTAAAGTAACCATCAGCCTCATTTTGCATGATGTTATCGGCGAGGCGGCCATTGGCATAACCCATTTTTCGCCAGTTACCATATTCGGTTTTTTCACGGTCGGATAATTCAGCATTTGAAACACGTACCGTTGCCCCCATATCCCGTAATATATCCTGAGTGCCGCCGTCTGCCATGACATCAGGGCCATCAAGCGCGTTTTTACCGCCGCCAGATGATGGTCGTTGCGGTTGCTTGGCAATAGCGATGCGCATTGTTCCGTCATCGTTAAAATAATTGCGCTCAAGGGTACTGTCTTTTTTAACAAGTTGCGCGCTGGCAATCGATGGGATTATAATGATGAATAATAATATTTTGAAGGCGGGGAATTTCATATTAGTGTTTCCTAATGTTTATTATTTGCACATAACAATAGCTACTATATTAACATTGTATAAGTCAATTATGATACCATGCAGGACCATTGATAAATGAATAAAAAATATTGCAAAAATGAAAGCTTCCTAAAAGACACTCATAATAGGTTCCGTGACATTGGCCGAATATTTGAAATTGCTTGGGATTTTTTTAAAGGGTTTAATAGACTTCGCCGTATTGGGCCCTGCGTTACTGTATTTGGCTCAGCAAGGTTTAAAGAGGGAGACGAATATTATGAACTTGCCAGAAAAGTCCGAAAAAAACTAGGTGAGGCGGGATATGCAGTGATGACTGGCGGCGGCCCGGGTGTAATGGAGGCAGCCAATCGCGGCGCAAAAGACGCGGGGGCAATGTCCATAGGCTGCAATATCATCCTTCCGCAAGAACAGTCTTTAAACCCATTCACAGATATTAATATTTCATTTGATTATTTCTTTATTCGTAAAGTGATGCTTGTAAAATATTCAAACGCTTTTATTTTAATGCCGGGTGGTTTTGGAACACTCGATGAAATGTTTGAAACACTGACATTAATTCAAACAGAAACCATAAAAGATTTTCCGGTAATTGCTATTGGTAGTGAATATTGGAAAGAGCTTAGGCCATTTATGGAAAAAACGATGATAAAACACGGAACCATTGATCCTGATGATCTTGACCTAATCCATATTACCGACGATCTTGATGAAGTAATTGCTATTATTGATCACTGTTAGTAAAGTTGGTTAAATAAGGGAGAATGCAATGCCGCAAATAATTTACAGAATTTTCATCGTTATATCTTTAATCACAATAAGTGCTTGCTCGCAAAGTAATGCTCAGCAGGATATGGATGATGTAAAGGAAGTTACCCGTGATATTATCGGTAATAATGCATTTCTTTATTACAGAAATTATGATGAAGCGGTGAATTTTTATGGCAACAGTATGGGCTTTAAAAATGTGTTTGAATTTCCCGGTTTTGCCATCATTTATCAAACATCACCCACGACTTTTATAACACTGGTAAACGATGATGGCTCAGGTCGGGGAATGCATTCAGCGGACGAACCCAAAACCATTGCCATTGCCCTGCTTACTGATCAGGTGGAAGAGTGGTACGCGTATGCAGTATCACAAAATATGGACATTAGAAATCCACCAAAACCACTCGGTGATAGTCCTCATAATGGTTTTCTCGTTACTGATCCCGGCGGATATATCCTCGAATTTGAATATTTTGCTCCCCATGAAGAAAACGTGAAATTTATACCACTGCTTGATAATTCCAAAAATATCTATGTTGAGGTAGGGCAGGAAAGCACTCGTCCGGCAGAGCTTGGTTTTAAAGCAAGTATATATTGGCTTTATCATAAAGATGCGGTTGCTGCCGCTGATTTTTACAGTGATGTAATGGGGCTTGAAATGATTGTGAAACAACCTTTCTCGGACATATATACATCTTCACCAACTGGATATATCGGTTTGGTGCTTGATGGGGTAGGGATCCATTCGGCAAGTCATGAAAAAGCCGTGAATGTTGGCTTTCTGACCAGTAATGCGCAAGCTTGGTTTGACCATTTGAAAGATCAGCCAACATTTGAGCTGAGAACTAAAGAATTATATCATGAAAGCGGTGCTGACGGCACCATTCTCATTGATATTGTGATTGGCTATGACCCCGATAATTACTATATAGAAATAGATGAGTTTCTTGATGTAAAAGCTAATGATGCCATTCGTTCTGCAGTCGGTCAGTAATAGAATCGCTCTTTAATGTTCAATATATTAATGTAGAAGAATGATTTCTTCTGTGCATTTTCCGTTCGTTTATATAAATTTATTTTTTATCTAACCCTTATGTAGTCTTGTTTTTTGCACTATAATTAAAATTTTAAGCAATTATTTTTGATGTTTTAATTGACGTGGGAATTTTTCCCATGTATTTATATTTATACATTGTGGGAATATATCCCATGAAAATTATAGGAGAATATTATGAAATATATTAAACTAAAATTATTAATCGGATCAGCTTTGCTGGCAACATGTGCATTTCAAACAAGCGCATTTAGTCAGGAAGATACTGATATAACGGCAGATATGCTTAATGCAGAATATATCAGTGTGAATATTGGTGAAAATCCAGATCCAAATATTCGTCAAAAACTTAACCGTTATATTAATTCCAAAAAGAAAGACGCGAGAATATTGAACGCGTTAACGGATGAAAAGATTGCCGGTTATAAAAAACGTGCGCGTCTTGCCGGAACAGATGAAGCAAAACGTGCAGCATTACAAGCCATCAAGAAAGCTGAAAATGAACTTAAGCGTGCTCTTTATGAAATTCGTAATGATATTAAAAACGCCATAAAACGCGCCCACAATGCATACGGTAATAACCATGGTGATATGCGTGACGTTGCCAGAGTTACCCGCGACGAGATGAGGGATGTACGCGTTCTTGCCCGTGCAGATATAAAGGCCATTCGAAATGAGGCTCGCGAAGCAGGTACGCAAGAAGCACGTGAAAGTGCCCGTATAGCGATTGAGGCTGTTCGTGTTGATGTTAGGGCCGAAGTTCGTACATCAATTGATGTTGCAACAAGAAATTAATTTGAAGGAAAGAAATATGATTTTCAAAAATCTAAAACTTATTTTTGGTGTATCTGTGCTCGGGCTTTGTGTCATGACTTCCTCAGCTAACGCACATGACCCGAGCAGAGTTCGCACCATTAATGTAAACCGTGATTATGTGACAGTCGTCGTTTATCAAACACCTGATACTTTATTAAGAAAGCGCGCTTTAAGAGCCGCAAAACGTAAGCAGGTTAGATTAACACGCCGTCTGGTGAGGGCATCTTTAAGACATTAATCACATTTTTTTTAAAACAACTTGATATGGGAAATTATCCCACATATTATTAACTGGAGTATAAATTATGAAAACATCAATTATGAAAACGATTATCGGAATATCAATTTTTTCCCTTGTTTCAGGCATCAGCATTGGACAAGCACAAGAAGTTGATGATGAACAAATCATTGATGATCGCCGTGAAGAAATGCGTGATAATCGCGCAGAACGAAGAGACGAAGTCAGAGATCGCCGCGAAGCACGCCGTGAAAGCCGCAGAGAGTTTCTAGAAGATCATCCAGAAATTGTCGAAGCAAATGCAGAAATACGCGAAGAAGTGCGCGACCTAGTGCAGGGTGCTCGTGAAGAAGTGCGGGAAATTCGCGGCACAGCCCGTGATGAAGTTCAGGCAATTCGTGAACAAGCCCGTGAAGCCGGAACCGATGAAGCCCGTGAAGCAGCGCGTGAGTTAGCCAGAGATATTCGTGACGCTGCCAAAGAGGCAAGCCGTGAAATCAGGGATGCTGCCCGCGAAGAAGCACGTGAAATCCGTGATGCTGCAAGAGACGCTAGAGAGGCAGCAATAGCGGCCGCGAGTTAATAGTATTTTTATATTGTGGCCCCATAATTATGG
>JAESUD010000183.1 GCA_016763335.1 Emcibacteraceae bacterium
AATGAAATAAATGTGGATACTGGACGCATACATACATCTTATTCAATGGCATCAACCACAACGGGCCGACTTTCATCCAATGACCCGAACCTGCAAAATATTCCAATCAGAAGCGAAGAGGGGCGCAAAATCCGCAACGCCTTCATTGCCGAAGACGGCCATAAACTACTCGCCGCCGACTATAGCCAGATCGAGCTACGCCTTCTCGCCCATATTGCAGATTTGGATAGCTTGAAACAGGCCTTTAACGACGGCATTGATATTCACGCGATGACGGCATCCGAAGTATTCGGCGTCCCTATTGAAGGCATGGACCCCGCCGTCCGCCGCCAAGCCAAAGCGATTAATTTTGGTATTATATATGGCATCAGCTCCTTTGGACTAGCACGGCAACTCGGCATGAGCCGCGGCGAGGCAAAGACATTCATCGACCGTTATTTTGAACGCTTCCCCGGCATCCGCCATTATATGGAAGACACCAAAGAATATTGCCGCAACAAAGGATATGTTGAAACCATTTTTGGTCGCAAAATTCATGTGGGAAGTATAAATGATAAAAATGGTATGCGCCGCGCATTTGGTGAGCGTGCGGCCATTAATGCCCCTATTCAAGGATCAGCCGCAGATGTTATTCGCCGGGCGATGGTCCGTATGCCAAATGCGTTAAATGATGCAGGGCTTAAAGCTAAAATGTTACTACAGGTTCATGATGAACTGGTGTTTGAAGTGCCAAATGATGAAGTTGAAGCAACAAAAGCACTCGTCGCCAAAGTTATGGAAAATGCCGCTTTGCCGGCACTGGAAATATCCGTACCGTTAACCGTGGACTGTGGTGTTGGAGATAATTGGAACGAAGCTCATTAATTATCTTTTTTGAACCGCAATATCGCCGATAAGCACTCTGGCTTTATCGTGTTTTAACACCTTGTTTGTTGAACTTTGCAACACACGGCTTAAGATATTAGCGTTTATCGGACGGTTAATATCGAAAAAGTCACGGGCCAATTTTAAAGTCTGGTTCATATAAGCATTTGTCAGCCTCGGCAGCACTTTTCGGGCTTCTGTCCGCTGTTCACTGTCCTCGATTTTAAGTTGCATGATCACCGTCATGGTCCCGGCGGGTCTTTTACGCCTGTTATACATGGCCACACTAATCGGTGGAATCATCACATATTCGCTGACATCTTCCGGGGCTTCTTTTTTTTCCGGCTCCGAATTTGCGCCATATGCAGTGATGCTTAGAAAAAAGCTCATTATTAAAATGTAAAATGTCCTGATGATCATAAATCCAACCTTATTATATTATTGTGCCGCCTGTAACCGCAAGAACGCGCTGAAGGCCGTCCTGATAACGGGCAAGCCTGTCTTGAAGAAACGCTGGTGCAGGGCCAATATTATTCTTGGAATCTCTTAAAATTTGCGCCCTTATCGGATCAAACGTTAATGATCTATGCGCGCTCTGGATTACTTTGATGGCGTCTTCCAACTGATTAAAAATATATTCCGCTTCTGTCTTGTTACTGAATGAAAACCCATTATTAAGACCAAGGGCAAATACCCCACCTAAATCATTCGGATCAATCTCGCCACCATCATTATTTAAATCAAATAGAAGTTCCGGCGATAGAATTGATCTTTCTTCAAAGCCTAGTTTTGCCAGCGCATCCCTGCCGTCTGCGCCGCCAATAAATTCAATTGATGCGCCGTTTCTGGCTTCCAGTTTAAGTGCCGGACCATTTTCACCGTAAGTGACGCTGGCTTTCAAATTTCTGGTTGATAGAGTATTTATCCGTGTGACAAGACGCTGAAATGTATCACCAGCACGAATATCAATTTTAATCTTCCGTCCTTCATTAACGGAAATATAAAAATGATCGCCTGCCCGTAAAGAGGTCTGGGTTTCTAAATCGCGAATTTCAGTATTATTTACCGTTCCCGTAGGAAGCCCCAATTTATCCAGAACAGACGAACCGGTTTGAGTAAAGGCAATTGCCGTACTTTCATTGTATCCACTAGTGCCACTTAATTGTTCCTGCCAAGCAAGAGCGCCAGTTGATGCATCAATTTTTGCCGTAAAGCCGTCGGTAATACCGTTATGAGTTTCACCGGATAATGTACCTGATGTTGTTCCCGCCACATAAACTGAGCCATTCTGTACTGTAATTCCGGAAATGCTATCCGTTGAACTCGTCCCAAGGAACGCCGTCCAGTCAGCAGAAAAACCAGAACCATTATCTGTAAGCTTGGTAACAAATCCGTCTTTGCCACCGCTATAAGAATTAGTACACTGCCGCCATTTAAAGAACCGTTTAAGGTTGATCCCGAAATATATATATCTGAGCCAACTACTGAAATCCCGGTCACTTTACCACCGCCAAGATCACCTATATCATAAGTCGCGAGTGTTACGTCGAGGTTATTTTTATCAAGTTTTCTAATAACCGCATTTCCGTCTTGCTCACTGAGCACCAGAAGATTACCGTCATCAGCAATAGCAATGGCCTTGCCGAAATCATTACCCGTCGAACCGAATTGTGTTGTTTCTAGTACTACGCCGCTAGTGCTGCCGAGTTTCACTACAATAGTGTCCGCGCCACCATTATCAGTGGTCGTGGTATCAAGGCGTCCATTGACCTGACCGGTGAAATAAATATCCCCATTTGCATCAACTGTTAAGGCGTTTGCCTGATCCGTTACCGCGCTATCAAGTTGCTGGGTCCATAGTTCCTCGCCTGACTTGTTATACTTGGTAACAAAACTGTCCGTGCCGCTAAAAACATCAGAAGAAATAAGTTCTTCGTTGGTTTTTCCGGCAATAATGACATTATCATTGCCGTCAATGGCAATATCAAATGCTTGTGCCTCGTCGCTGGCCCCGAGTAACCGAGACCATAGTAAATTACCGACGCTGTCATATTTGGATAAAAAGACGTCACTGGTTTTTGCACCATTAATTTGTCCGCCAAAATCACCTTCGGTCGTGCCGACCACATAACTGTTGCCTTGGCTATCCACTTCGATGGCCACCGCAGTTGTCTCGAATGTTACTGTTGTTGACGCTGTATCTTCGCCGTCTTCATCATCATCCGCCGCAGGGATAACAAAGCCGTTTTCATCAATGCCAACAATTTCATGACTATATGATTTTGTTAGCCCGCTACCGTCAAGATTTGTGTATTTTGAAATGGTTCCCGATGTTTCTGAGCCAAAATCACTGGATTTCGTCGTTCCGGCAATAATAAGCGCCGGATCAGCGCTGGCCGCAGAGAATGAGAGTTGTTCAATGCCATCAACATCAAATTTCAAACCAAATTGGCCGTTGCTATTTTCTTCTATCTGAACGCGGGTTTTATATTTTCCAACCGTGTCCCCGTCGCCATTCACTGTTGTAATTGCGCCGATTTTACTATTAATCAAATTCTTTAAACTGGTCAGCGTGATCGCACCGCTAATTTCCGATAGATCAATAACAACATCATCTTCCTCGGTGCTGTCACCAGTAATAGTTATGGTAAATACTTCGTCGCCGTTTAGGGCAGTTAAAGTTGATGTTTCACTAACCGCAATCGGAAGACCAGAAACATCTCTGTCGTTTTTACCAACGCCTACACTTGATGTAACATATGATTTCTTTTCTCCGGCCAGAAGGATCAGCTTATCAAGTTCCGCTTGACGCACATAGGCATCAATTTCGGCTAATCCGCCTTGGAACTGGGCACTTAAACTGGCAATTAAGGATGAAGATGTGGTTTTGTCCTTAGCGTATTCAGCAATGGTTTTCAGATCATTGAGGGCGGCATAAAGGGTGAAAAGTGCTTTATCATCTTTATCAAAACCAGCCGCTTTTACGGCGGATGTGTTTTCATTGATGAATGTGCTTCTGCTACGGATTTTATTATAACGACTGAGAAGGGAACTATCATCATCCTCAGCCCACGGTGTAACCACGGCAGGGCCACGGCTAGCAAACGATGCTGCGGATGTGCCAAAACTGCTCCTGCCAATGCCATTCTTGGCATTATAATACTGGCTAAGGACGGACACATCAAAACTGATAATGTTAAAATCTACCACTTTTTTCTCTCTGATTTCTTCAGATATAATTATTCATATAGCAGAATAACCGCAATTAGTTAATAAAAACTCTATTTTTCCTCCATTTTTATCAAGTTCCTATTGAAAGATCAGACGCATACAATTACATCTACAGAGTACAGAAACTTAGATAAAGAATGAATGGATAAAAAAGATGGGCAATTTTGCTTATTTATTAGCAGACCTAGTTATGGGATTATCGAGTATAATTTCATTTTTATTATTAATATATATCGTCATCGGCCTGCTTATTTCCTTTAACGTTATCAATTCCTACAATCAATTTGTGAATGCCGTTTATGGTTCGCTCTATAAATTATTTGAACCTATTTTAAGCCCTATCAGAAATGCACTCCCTGACCTGGGTGGTATTGATTTTTCACCAATTGTTGTGTTTTTTGCCCTGCGTTTTCTTACACCGTTTATAGCCGAAATATTTATACAACTTGCTTAACTAGTTTATTTCTCAAGGATTTAATTTATGACCGCATCTATTATTGATGGCAAAGCATTCGCCGCAAATCTTAAAGAACAAATAGCCAAGAAAGTTAAGTTTCTAAAAGAAAACCATAATCTTATCCCCGGTCTTGCCGTGGTTCTTGTTGGTGAAGATCCAGCCAGTCAAGTTTATGTGCGCAATAAAAATAAATCAACCAAGGCTGCCGGAATGAATAGTTATGAACATCTGATGGATGATGATGTCACAGAAGCAGAACTGATCGCAAAAGTAACTGAACTTAATAATGACCCCGCCGTTCACGGAATATTGGTACAATTGCCGCTACCAAAGCATATCAATGAAGCCGCCGTTATTGAAACGATTATTCCCGAAAAGGATGTTGATGGATTTCATGTGATTAATTCAGGCCTTCTTGCCACGGGCGGAAATGGCATGGTTCCCTGTACCCCGCTAGGCTGCATTATGATGTTAAAAGACAAGCTTGGTAACCTGAGCGGTCTTGATGCCGTTGTTGTTGGCCGTTCCAATATTGTTGGAAAGCCAATGGCCCAGTTACTGCTTAAAGAAAGCTGTACTGTAACCATCGCCCATAGCCGAACAAAAAATCTGGCTGAGGTTGTCGGGCGTTCTGATATTGTTGTCGCCGCCGTTGGTGTCCCTGAACTGGTCAAAGGCAGCTGGATTAAACCGGGCGCCACCGTGATTGATGTAGGTATTAACCGCATTACCAAAGAAGACGGAAAAACCAAGTTGGTCGGTGACGTTGAATTTGCCGTCGCCGTCGAGCGCGCCGGAGCCATCACACCCGTCCCGGGCGGTGTTGGGCCCATGACAATTGCCGTATTGTTGCAAAATACTGTGACGGCTGCCTGTCGACAAATGGGAATTGATGAACCTGCTTAAGGCTACTTCGCTAAAATAAGATTTACTAATTTTAATAATTCATGTACCCCTTAAAATATAAAAATTAGAGGGTGTTATGCGTGCGTTAGATACACATTATGATAAGTGGGACTGGATCAGGGTAAAAAGACAGTTTTCACAACTGGTTTCCCTGTCAATTCCTATTATTATTCAACGCCTTGGTATCATGACACTCGGCATTGTTGATACTGCTATGGTCGCGCGCTATTCAACAATAGAAGTCGGCTATCAGGGCATCGCCAATAGTGCTATTGCCTCAACCTTGATCGTTGCCACCATCGGTCTTTTAATGGGAACGATGGTCCTGACCTCAAATGCATATGGCGCGAAAGACTATAAAGAGTGTGGGCGAATTTGGCGACGTTCAATGCCTTATAGTCTTGTGATCGGCCTTATGGGGTTTGTTATTTGTCTTTTCGGTGAACCGATCCTGCTTATGCTTGGACAAACCGAAGACATTGCCCGCGGCGCTGGTGAAGTAATCGGTGTTCTTGCCATTGGCATTCCCATGACGGCTATGATGCTTAGCTCAACATTTTTCCTTGAAGGCATAAATCGGCCCCTGCCCGGTATGGTTTTTATGTTTATCGCCAATATAATTAATATCTTTCTTAACTGGACTTTTGTATGGGGCCATTTAGGTTTCGAACCCATGGGCGTTATAGGTTCCGCATGGGCAACAAATATCGTGAGGATTTTCCTTGCTCTATCGCTTTTGATTTATGTCCTCCTCACTCTCGACAGAGAAAAATACGGCATTTTTGACAAAATAGACATGTCGTGGAAAGCATGGAAAAAACATCGTCATATTGGTTATGCCGCCGGATTTTCAAATACTGTCGAGCATTTCGGTTTTGCGGCACTTTATGTTTTTGCCGGTTTTCTTGGAACCATAAGCCTTGGCGCACTTACCATTGCTTTCACCATTTTTGGTGTACCATTTATGATTTGTTACGGTGTTGCCGGTGCAACGGCCGTGCGTGTAGGTATTGCTCTTGGACGCGGCGACCGTCAGGATATGGCGCTTGCGGGTATGTGCGGGCTTGCGTTTAATGGCATGATTTGCCTGCCATTAATGGCTATTCTTTATTTCTTTCCAGCAGATATTGCCAGTTTATTTAGTAAAGATGCTGCTCTGGTTGCTGCAACAGTCCCACTTATTGCTCTTTCCGTATGGATGTTGTTTTTTGATACAGCGCAAACCGTTATGGGTAACGCGCTACGTGGGTTACAGGATATATGGATACCAGCAATTTTTTATGTCATTTGCTACAGTATGATCATGATACCGCTAGCCTATTATTTGACATTTACATTGGATCATCAGACTATTGGCCTTATGGAATGTATTATTGTAGCGAGCTTTTTGTCGTTTGTGCTGCTTACTGTACGTTTCTTTTATTTAACATTATTTAAAAAACAGGCATCATGAGCACAGAGATATTAAATAAAGAAATTCCCAAAATTACTCTTTCCATAATTATTCGCTCGATCATTTTTAATTGCTTCTTTTATGCATATTTCACTTTTTTTATAATTCTGGTTCTCTTTCCTCTTTCACTGTTTAAATCACCAAAACCCCTTAGAAGAGGGCTGATCATTCTGATCGAAGTCACGCTTTATATGTTTGATAAAATCGCTAATATTAAAATTGAAGAACGTGGTGTGGAAAATATTCCGAAGGACAGAGGGTTTATTTATTGCAGCAAACATATGAGCAATATTGACGCTTATTTCCTCTTTCACCGATCGCCAAATTTAACGGCAATGGCAAAAAAAGAATTATACCGCATCCCCTTTGTCAGCAGTGTCTTAAACAAAATGGGTGTCCTCGCCATCAATCGCGGTGCCGGCGAAGCACAAAAACAAACTCCGACTTTTGCTAAAATACTACTTGAACGAAAAATACCGATGATTATTTTTGCTGAAGGCACCCGGATAAATGTTGGTGAACGCAAACCCTTAAAATCCGGCACTTTTTATTATCAGGACACCTCAGGTTTGGATATTATTGCCGTTTCCCATAATTCCGGCGTATTCTGGCAAAAAAAATCCTGGATAAAATTACCAGGAACCCTCATCGTTGAATATCATCCCCCCATGCCAAAAGGCCTTGGCAAAGAAGAATTTATGAAAGAACTAGAACTTAGGGTTCTAGACAGAAGTGATGAATTAATGTTGTTATAATGGCATTTGTACAGTATATTGAACAAATATACAGGATTATATAATCATGCCACAAACTGCCCCGCCGGATATTGGACAAAAAATAAAACAGCTTCGTGCGTCAAAAAACCTGACCCTCGATCAATTGGCAGGTCTGAGCGGTGTATCCAAATCCATGCTATCGCAAATCGAACGAAACAAAACCAATCCAACAGTCGCCACACTGTGGAGCCTCACCCGTGCTCTCGGTGTAGAGATCGGTGAGTTGCTCGGCAGTCCTCATAAAAAAGAAGAGAAAAAAAGCAAAATATCTGTAACCAAAAACCATCAAACGCCTGAAATTCAAAGCGCTGATGGCAAGTGTACGCTCAGAATACTCGGCCCTCTCGACCTTGTTTCACATGTTGAGTGGTATGATGTCATTATAGAACAAGATGGTGTTCTTGCTTCTGAGCCACATGTAAAAGGCACCAAAGAACATTTGACCATTTTAAGTGGCAAGGTTTCCATTTCATCAGAAAGTGATCAATTGCTTTTATCTGCGGGCGATACTGCCCGCTATAACGCTGATGTTGAACATTATATTAAGAATGTCGGCGAACATAATGCCCATGCTATTTTAATGGTTCATACCCCTAAATAATTAATATGTTATATTAAAAATTTTATTGTATTATTTAATATATTAGATATGTTATCCTTTATATTGTACAAACTGAGTCGATGAATGATTTAACCATATGGAGCGGATTATGACCGATCGTTATCAAGAATTTTTAACTGAAAAACTGGCCGAACTTAAAACAGAAGGTCTCTATAAATCAGAACGGGTTATCACATCACCACAAAGTTCTGCCATTAAAGTAGCAGGCACTGATGGCCGTGATTTTATAAATTTTTGCGCCAATAACTACCTCGGCCTATCTAATGATCAAACCCTTGTAAAAACGGCTAAAGAAGCCCTAGATAAATACGGTTATGGCATGTCATCCGTACGGTTTATTTGCGGTACTCAGGATATTCATAAAGAACTAGAAGCCAAACTGGCAAAATTTCTAAGCATGGAAGATGTCATTTTATACCCGAGTTGCTTTGATGCCAATGCCGGTCTTTTTGAAACATTGCTTGGTCCTGAAGATGCCATTATTTCAGATGCTCTTAATCATGCCAGTATCATTGACGGCGTGCGTTTATGCAAAGCACAGCGCTTCAGGTACGCCAATAATGATATGGAAGCGCTTGAAAACTGTTTAAAAGATGCGGCCTCTGCCCGTTTTAGAATAATCGCTACTGACGGTGTATTTTCAATGGACGGTATTCTTGCAAATCTTCCCGCGATATGTGATCTCGCCGAAAAATATGATGCTATGGTCATGGTTGATGATAGTCATGCCGTTGGCTTTACCGGTAAAACCGGTGCTGGCACACCTGAATTTTTTGGTGTTCAGGACCGGGTCGATATTATCACCGGCACTTTAGGTAAAGCTATGGGCGGTGCATCAGGTGGTTACACCGCGGCTTCGAAAGAAATTGTTGAATGGCTCAGGCAACGTTCTAGGCCTTATCTTTTTTCCAATACTCTAGCCCCCGTCATTGCCGCAACATCCTGTAAAGTTATTGATTTGCTTGGTGAACGAAGTGAACTACTTGAAAAACTGGTTTGGAATAGTAATTATTTCCGAAGTAAGATGACCGCGCTTGGCTTTACCCTCGCCGGGGCTGATCATGCTATTATCCCCGTAATGCTCGGCGATGCTAAACTTGCAAGCGAAATGGCTGATAAACTTCTTGAGCAAGGAATATTTGTTACCGGGTTTTCGTTCCCGGTTGTACCAAAAGGTCAGGCAAGGATAAGAACTCAAATGTCCGCTGCCCACACGCAGGATCAACTGGATAAAGCAATTGAGGCCTTTGCGAAAATCGGCCGCGAACTAACCATCATAGAATAGGTGTAATCATGAAAAGCCTTGTTAAAGCAAAACCTGAAGTTGGTATTTGGCTCGAAGACGTTCCCGTGCCGGAAATTGGCCATAACGATGTTTTGGTTAAAGTGAATAAAACAGCTATTTGCGGTACTGATATTCATATTTATAATTGGGATGCCTGGGCCCAGAAAACCATCCCTGTTCCCATGACTGTAGGTCATGAGTTTGCAGGGGTCATAGTAGAAAAAGGTTCTGAAGTTAAAGGTATAAACATTGACGACCGGGTTTCAGCCGAAGGGCACGTTACCTGTGGTCATTGCCGAAAATGCCGGGCGGGTGAACGCCATTTATGTAGAAATACTATTGGTATCGGCGTCAACCGAGCTGGTGCTTTTGCAGAATTTATTAGCGTACCTGCATCGAATATCTGCCCACTCCCCGATACTATCAGTGATGACCTCGGTGCTATGCTCGACCCACTTGGAAATGCTGCACATACCGCGCTTGAATTTGATTTGGTCGGCGAAGATGTATTAATCACCGGCGCGGGACCCATCGGTATTATGGCTGTCGCCATTGCAAAACATGTCGGT
>JAESUD010000184.1 GCA_016763335.1 Emcibacteraceae bacterium
GTTTCACGGTTGGGACTTGCAACAGATCCGGCATCAAGATGATCCCGGCCAATAACAACCGGTGCTTTTAGTTCGCCATTTTTTACCATTTCATTAAAAGCAAGACCAAGACGGTGACGGTCACCAAGTCCAACCCAACAAATACGAGCCGGAAGCCCCTGAAACTGAATACGTTCGCGCGCCATATCCAGCCAGTTATGAAGCTGTGGATTATCTGGGATAAGTTCTTTAACTTTTTGGTCCGTCTTATAAATATCTTCCGGATCACCACTAAGCGCGACCCAACGAAACGGGCCAATGCCGCGGCAAAATAATGGCCGGACAAATGCGGGAACAAATCCCGGAAAGTCAAAAGCATTTTTGACACCGTCATCAAAAGCAACCTGACGAATATTATTGCCATAATCAAATGTTGGAATGCCCAGATTTGCAAATTCCAACATCGCTTTTACATGGATGGACATTGACTTCACGGCCGCATGCTCAACTTCCTTTGGCGCACTTTCAATTTTACTTTCCCACTGATCTACGGTCCAGCCGATGGGCAAATATCCGTTAATGGGATCGTGGGCAGAGGTCTGATCGGTAACCGCATCAGGGCGAATGCCACGTCTTAATATTTCAGGCAAGATTTCAGCCGCATTTCCAAGCAAGCCGACAGATATAGCCTTTTTCGCAGCAACCGCTTCATTGATCATTTCCATAGCCTGATCAAGGGTTTCAGCGCGCTTATCAATATATCCCGTACGCAGGCGGGTATCAATACGGTCAGAACGACATTCAATCGCGAGCATAGACGCCCCGGCCATTGTTGCCGCAAGCGGTTGTGCGCCGCCCATGCCGCCAAGACCACCAGTTAAAATCCATTTGCCGCTAAGGTCGCCGTCATAACATTGACGACCCATTTCAACAAAAGTTTCATAAGTACCCTGAACAATACCTTGGCTACCGATATATATCCAACTACCGGCTGTCATCTGGCCATACATTATCAGACCTTTTTTATCGAGCTCGTTAAAATGGTCCCAATTGGCCCAATGCGGTACAAGGTTTGAATTGGCTATGAGTACACGCGGTGCATTTTCGTGGGTTTTAAATATCCCGACCGGTTTTCCGGATTGCACGAGCAGTGTTTCGTCTTCTTCCAAACTCATTAAGCTTTCAACAATTTTATCAAAACATTGCCAATTACGTGCCGCGCGTCCAATGCCGCCATAAACAACGAGATCTTCCGGCCTTTCTGCCACATCAAGATCCAGGTTATTCATCAACATGCGAAGCGGCGCTTCGGTTGACCAGCTTTTGGCATTTAGTTTGCTACCCGTGGGTGCCTTGACGATACGATTATTTGATTTTAAATCTGACATTTGCTCATCCTGTATATACAAGTAAAAAAATTTCACTACGCCTAACGTAAAAAAGGAAATATTTGAATTTTATTCTGGTTTAAATAATCCCGATAGCTCATAGCGTGAGCCAGGGTGGTATAATTTCGCCGTTGATGCGACGCGTCCTTTGGTCCATGTGCGCCGTTCAATAAGCAAGCATGCTTCGTCATCTGACATGTCTAATATAGTTTTCATTGATGCTGTAGCCAAAATTGCTTTGACCACATGTTCAACTTTTTGCAATGGCGCCATTTTAATCAGATAAGCATAAGGGGTATTTTGGGTGAAATCCTGTGCCCCATAACCCGGCACTATGTCTTCATTAACCAAACGGTCTTCAAGTTGAATGGGGATGCCTTGTTCTTTATGGATAATCTGCGAATGAATAAGCGCATCACCCACTTCAATATTCATAATTTCTGCTATTTTTTCATTAGCCTTAACTGGTTCACACTTAAGGACTTCTGCACTATATTCATGATGGCGCGCGCGTATTTCATCGGCGATATTGTGAATTTCGAGCGGGTTGCTTTGTGCTTTTAGCTCAGCGACAAACGTCCCAACCCCGGCCACACGGATAAGATAGCCTTCGTCAGTAAGTTCCCTTAACGCCCGGTTAGTCGTCATACGTGAAACCGAAAATTCCTTGACCAGTTCATTTTCTGAAGGTACCCGCGTGGCAACCATCCATTCGCCGCTATCAATGCGGTCAAGAATATGATTTTTAATCTTGCGGTATAATGGTTCTGATTTTAATTCCACGGTCATTTGCCGCTCCTATATGCAAATTCGAGCTTCAATATTTACCTGTATAGACAACTTAGTCAAGAACTTTCTTTAACCTGTCCATAATTGCTCTATAGTCATCATTAATCCGATCCTCCGAGGCGTGTTTATAATCTGAAACAACTTTTTCACCTCTTACGTAAACATGTTTGACCGGATTAACATTACCGCTAAAAATAAACCTATCGATAATGTTGCGGTTCGGTGAACCCGTAAGCAAAGGTGATCGCTCGTCGAGCACAATAATATCAGCACGCTTGCCAATTTCTATGGCGCCATTATCAAAACCGCTCGCCCTTGCGCCACCCGTCAACGTTTTTTGGTATAAATGCGTTCCCGTATGGATTTCCTGATCATTCGCGGCAATATTTCCTTGTTGATATTTTAGCCTCTGACCATATTCCAAAAGCCGCAGTTCTTCGGTCACACTAACGGAAATATGGCTATCGGAACCAATGGCAATATGCCCGCCCCTATCCATATATTTTTTTAACGGGAAAAGACCATCCCCGAGATTGGCTTCCGTGGTTGGGCATAGGCCGACAACAGCCCCAGAACCCGCGATTGCGGCAATTTCATCCTCGTTCAAATGCGTTGCATGAATTAGACACCAGCGATCATCCACATCGAAATTGTCATATAGCCACTGAACGGGCCGCTTTCCGGACCAGTCCAAACAATCACTAACCTCTTGTGTTTGTTCAGAAATATGAATGTGAATTGGTCCACTAGCCGGATTTACACTTAAGCATTCCTGTAATGCTTCCTCCGGAACTGCTCGTAAACTATGAAATGCCATGCCTAAATGCTGGTTGTTATTCCCCGCCATTTTTAACGAAAGACTTTTTATCAAATCTAGATAATCATTCAAAGAATGGGCAAAGCGTTTTTGTTTGTCATTTATGGCAAGACCACCAAAGCCGGACGCCATATATAGAACTGGTAGATGACAAAGGCCAATGCCGGTATTTGTCGCCGCATTGATAATCGCCTGCGACATGGCCATACTCCCTTCATCGCTGTGATGAAGATAATGAAATTCAACGACACTTACATAGCCAGCCTTTAACATTTCAAGATATAATTGCGCCGCTATTCCCTCAAGATCAGAGGCGGAAATTTTTTCGGCAAAGCGGTACATAATATCACGCCAAGTCCAGAAACTGTCATTTGCCGATGTTGAATATTCCGCCAGCCCGGCCATTGCCCGCTGAAAAGCGTGGCTATGGACATTATTCATTGCTGGCAGGGCATATCCCGTAACAATCTCACCCTCACCGTCATAACCAGGGGTGATTTTTGTAATGAGCCCATTGCTGTCCCATTCAACACACACATTTTCGGCCCAGTTCCCTTGCAAGAATGCTCTTGAGAATATATTTCTTTTCATTTTCATCAATTCTGGATATAGTTGTATATACAACCAAACTTAATCAAAAACAGCCTTTTGTCAATTTTAATCGAAATGACCGTATCATGAGCAATAAAATCTGGACTGATGTTAATTTGATGACCATGGATGATAACGGTTCAGCTTATGGACTAATCACGGATGGGGCCATTGTTCAAAAAAATGGTGTGATTGTCTGGCTTGGGCGGAATATTGATTTGCCAACTCATTACCACTTCGAAAAAATACGCTGTAATGGTGCCTTTATGACGCCGGGTCTAATCGATTCACATACTCATCTCATATACGGCGGCAACCGGATTGATGAATATGAACAACGTTTAAATGGCGTGTCTTACGAGGAAATTGCCAAAGCTGGTGGCGGTATTTTATCAACCGTGAATGCCACCCGCGCCGCTACAGAAGACGAACTGGTTAAAAGCGGCCTAAAAAGGCTCGGCTACCTTCTTGCCGAAGGCGTCACAACAATTGAAATAAAATCCGGATACGGGCTTGATACAAAAAATGAAATAAAAATGCTCCGCGCGGCTAAAAAGCTTGGACGTATTAGCAATGTTGATGTCATCACTACATTTCTCGGTGCCCACGCCTTACCGCCGGAATATAAAGGCAATAGCAAAGGATATATAGATTTAATCGTGGAGGAAATGCTCCCTAAAATAGCCGAATTGGGTCTGGCAGATGCTGTAGACGGCTTTTGTGAAAATATTGGGTTTACTTACGATGAAATAGAGAGAGTTTTTAGTGCCGCGAGCAAGTTAGGCTTTAAATTAAAACTCCATGCTGAACAGCTTAGTGACCAACAAGGCGCGACGCTTGCGGCAAAGTACGGCGCGCTATCCGCAGACCATCTTGAACATTTAAGCGAAGAAAGCATCATTGAAATGGGCAAATCAGGTACTGTTGCCGTGCTTCTTCCCGGTGCATTTTACACACTCAGAGAGACAAAATTACCGCCAACTAATGCATTACGAAAACGGAAAATCCCCATAGCCATAGCCACTGACAGCAATCCGGGCTCTTCACCGGTATTATCCCTTAAGCTTATGATAAACATGGCATCAACCCTGTTTCGCCTGACACCGGAAGAAGCAATTATGGCGGTAACAAAAAATGCGGCGCAGGCCTTAGGGTTAAATGACCGAGGTATTTTAAAACCCGGCTTAAAGGCTGATATGGTTCTTTGGGATATTAGCCACCCTGCTGAACTTGCCTATCAAGTTGGCGGGGCGCAGACTTTATCAGTCATTAAAAATGGTGATATTATCAGTAAAAACGCCTGACGTTTAAAAGGGCTTCATCAATGCCGTGCGCTTTAATATCGCCCGGAATACCGTCGCCGATAATCATTGACGCCGCTATGCGGGACAAGGCCGGTGATGTCATAATGCCAATGCCTTCCTGCCCGGCGAGCCAGAAAAAACCAGGTGCATCCGGCGCGAAACCTACTGCGGGATAACCATCATCTAATGCGTTTCTTAGTCCAGCCCATTTATGGTCAACTTTTTTAATTTCAATACCCGTACATTCATGAA
>JAESUD010000185.1 GCA_016763335.1 Emcibacteraceae bacterium
AAAAATGCGACATATTCCGCCATGATTTCTTTTGTATCTCGGTCGGGGTCGATGGTTACAAATACTGGTGTAATCTGTTCAACTTCATCTGGTTCAAGATAGCCAAGAGAATCAGCCATAATTTGCAAGTCCATTGGGCAGACATCAGGACAATATGTATAGCCAAAATAGACAATCATATATTTCCCTAGAAAATCTTTATCGGTGACTATTTCACCCTTGTGATTAACCAATTCAAATGCCCCGCCGATCAGTGCTCTGCTATTTTCTGCCGCCGTAGGGGTTTGGTCAGTATTTAGATATTTAACCCAAACGATAATAGCAATGACAGCAAGCGATATAATGACTAATAATCTTATGTTACGTGATTTTTGATGTTTCATATGTTTGTACGACTTCATATTGGGTTAAGAATAGACTAGTTATAAGTTTATGGTATAATACGGCTAACGTAAAACATAAAGTCTGGATTTATGAAATGAAGCTTAAGAAATATTTTAGTTTATATATATTGACGGTACTTCTGGCGTTGCCTCTAGGAAATTACACCGTTAATGCCCAGGATGGCAGTATGTCTGATAGTTATCTTTTGCTTAGATCGATAAAAGATAAAGATTATGGCAAGGTAAGAAGTTATATTCAAAAGGGTGCCAATGTTAATACCCGCGATTATAATGATGGAGAAACGCCTTTATATATTGCTGCAAAAATGAAAGACGTCGTTATGGTGACGTTTCTTTTAAATAGTAAAGCAAAACCAGATCTTGCGATAAAATCAACTGGCGAAACGCCTTTAATGCTTGCTGTAAGATTGAAAGCGCGAGAAATTGTGAAAATGCTGATTGAACAAAAAGCCAGCTTAGATATTAAAGACCGTAACGGGGAAACGGCCCTTTATAAAGCGGTGCAGGGCAATGACCGTGCATCAACCAAAGCGTTACTCGCTGCAAATGCTGACTGGTCATTGACGGATAATACGGGACGAACTCCCCTTGATCTGACATTGGAAAATAGACGGCTGCGTTCCTTGATACGAATATTAGAAAATGCTGGCGCGGAATATTAAAAATTTATTTATATTTTTTTAAGTTACTCTTTGAAGTTGGTCAATTTCAAATCCTTGATACATGACAATGCCGAGTTCGGTTCCGAAACTGATGGCTTCTTTTGAAGAACAATCTGATAAAATAACGCGCATTTTCCCCTGGTCTTTGATAGCACTTGATATTCTTTCTCTATCAATTTTGTTAAGGTCGCCTATATAGTTTTTATTCCAGCGAACTTTTAGAAAATCCACATTGATTAGTTCACGGTTCAGCACATAGAGGGACTGGATATCCATGTTACAAATACAAATTTTGTAGCCTAGGTTATAAATTTTTTCCTGTGCTTTAAAGTATAATGTTAAATCGGACATGATATCAAATAATGCAATTTCCAGCACCATTGGATGCTCGGACATTGTTTTTTGCTTTGCGACAAATTTATCGAACTCTTTCGTAAATATTGTTGAAACATTGATATTAATCGAGAGAACATTTTCAGGAAAACTTTTATAATTGATGAGCGCCTGCATAAGTTTATGGTCAAATGTTTGGGTTAATCGCTGGAATAACCATTTGTCGCCGCTGATATTATAACCTGGTAAAATGGATGTATTCATTTCATTCAAAGAAATGTATTTCTTTGTAAAAACGACCTGTGGTGCCATATTTTCTACTACGACGCATATATTCTGCTGATCAATAAGGCTGAACATATCTATATTAAGAATATTTCGTTCCAGCTTATCTAATTGCATAGGCCCAATAGTGGGTATGACTTTCTTAGGCAAAACATGTTCGTATTGAGGGATGGCTTTTTGCTCAAGGGCTGTCTTCTTTTTGCGCGGTTTTGGCGATATGTCTTTTTCTTTATCTGGATCAAGGTTGGCCATTAGTGTTCTTAGATTAGGAACGGTATCGTTTTTATCCTCATCGCCTTACGCTAAGTTTCTACGAAGCTGTTCGACCAGCTTGTAAAAAGCATCATACTCGGAGGCTAAATCATACCAGACGCATATTTTATCATCTTCACTATTGTCAATAATCTGTTTAAGGACGGGTGAATCGTCCACAGCCCTTAAGGCATTATATTTTGCTTGGTCCAACTTTGTGTGCGGGCACCCTTTACTTATAAAAAATAAATCAAAGTTATGCATCCAGAATAATTTACCTTCGTAGGGTGCTAATAATTTATTAAATGCAGTTGCGATTGCGCGCCGATGTTGCGGCTGCTTGTGCAGTCTGTCCAATATCGAAAAATGCAGATGAATCGCTTTATATCCTTTGGGAATTCTACGAAAAGTGCGGGTATGTTGATAAAGGTCTTCAATTTGTGAAGGAGGGGCAGAACTCTCAGAATATAAACTTTTTTTAGGGGATTGCATTACAGTTTTTCAGTCAAAATTAATATTGGTTTAAATATAATATTAAATAGTTAAAATTTTATTGTAATTTTCAAGAGATTTTATGTAACCACCAAGCATTTTCATTGATGGAATAAAGAGGGCGGTAATGGATGACTTTATCTTCGGTGATAATATTGGAGATTTGATTGTCAAGAATCCAGATTTTGTCTTGAATATAAACAGCAAGAACGGCGTGGGCAACATTTAGGTTATTATCGTGGACAATAACGATGCGCATTTGTTGGGCGCTAAAGCCCAGTTTCTTTAAAGAGTAATATTTTGCTATGGCATAATCTTCGCAGTCGCCATTTTTTCCTAAAAACTGTTTGATAGTTGCCCAGTAATCTTTTTGCTGCCAGTTCATCATATCCGTTATATAGGGAGAGTTATTCAGATAACGGTTTACGCTGTCTATTTTAACATTTTCTGATTTGTTTTTCAGTGAATTTATGACGTCTTGCCATTCTTCGTTGACACATTTGAAATTTTTGGTTCTACGGCAGCGATTATATGTATTTTTTATATCATTTATTATCGGTTTTTGGTCATTCTGATGACGCACACGAATGCTGGCCCATTTTTTAAAAGCGCCAAGTTCAGTAGATTTATATTCAGTTGATCCAAATAACCCTTGTGCCGGGTCGGCAAAAGCATTTGCAGTGGAAAAGGCAGCAAATATGAAAATCAAGCTTAGTCGGGTGAAAAAAGGTCGCATCCAGTATCCAAAAAATAAATAAAGTCGTATTAAAAATTATAACATTAAAGAAATATACATATGTTATGGTTACTTATCGGTTAAGAATAAGAAAAATTTGAAGAATAAGGCGATAATAATGACAGACCCGAAGAGGATAAACGCAAAAAGCAAAACGGTTATCATCATAGCCATGTTATCGTTAGTGGCATTTATGGCGATGTTTATGGCGTGGCGGTTTGCGGGTTCTGAAGAGGCACGCGAGAGACTTATCTGGCAAAATCGACTTTCTGTTGTCTTAAATGGGCGCGGTGATGTGGTATCTAAATGGATTACCGAACAAAAGAAAATCATCGGAAATTTAAGTGAAAATAAATCCCTTCAATTATATTTTAGCAATCTATCGGGTGATATGGGTCTAGAAGATGCGGCCCAAGATGCACTTAAAGAATATTTACTTCCGCTTCTTTCTGATCGTGCCGAGCAAAATGGTTATGTGGCAAGAATTGATGAGCCGGCTTTTGAAATCAGGGCGAATGTAGATAAACCGCAGCATGCAGGACTGGCTTTAACTAATCCCGCCGGCCAAATTATTGTTGCAACTGCGGGAATGCCGTCAGTTCTTAATGCCGTGACAGCATATCTTGGGTCAGGCGCAAACAAAGACCCCTTCATGACCGGTCCCTATAGCGGAGAAAGCGGTTTGCCAA
>JAESUD010000186.1 GCA_016763335.1 Emcibacteraceae bacterium
CCTACACTCATTTCAAGGATTGAACTGTTTCGTCCAGCAGCATTTATAAGCTTGGCATCGCCTGTTAACATTTGCTCTAGCTCATGGGTGATACCGTCCTCAGCACGCACATCAATCCGCGTTAAACGGCCGACTAGCCCAAGCCATTGCTGCGCAACCGATATATCAGCAATAAGCATACGTTCAAGTCCTTGGGTTTTACCCATAATGGACACTAACTCAGCTTGATAATCTTTTCCCGCTGCTTTGACTGTAAACTTGTCGCCGTTTTTAAGACCAAATCTATCGGCTGCCCCGCCCATCATCAATACCCCGCCGGGCTTGGTAAGTAATCCTGCTATGCCTGTTGCAAAACCATTGCCATCATTATTTCCGCCATCAGATGGATAAGTGCGAAAATTGCTTTCGGCAAATAAATCAATGCCAAGCAATTGAAAGGTTTCCCCTTCTATCCTGACGGTTCCTTCCACAATCGGGGCAATATTGCGCATTCCGTTTAAGCGTAATTTCACATAAAGTTTTTCATCAATACCCGTTGGCCCACCAATTACTTGGTGGGTCGCAGTGCCTGTTACAGCAGTAAGCGATGTTTCAAACGACCGACGGGCACTTTCATTGGCAACATCGACAGCAACAATAACTGCGATGCCAACCGCCATACCGATCACCGCCAATCCTAATTGCCCGGGATGGCGAAGTAGATAACTGGATAATGCCTTTAATATAAAGCGCATCAGGCGTAACTTTCCGTTACATCATGAATTTGACCGCCTTCAAGTTCGAATATCCGGTCACAACGTTTTGCCGCCGCAATACTATGGGTCGCTAGTAAAATTGTTCCGCCTACCGGCCTGACAAGCGTATCAAGCAAATGCCAAATATCGCCTGCGGTTTCCTCGTCAAGATTACCCGTTGGTTCATCCGCCAGAATAATTGATGGTTTATGCACCAATGCCCGGGCAATGGCCACTCGTTGCTGTTCCCCGCCCGAAAGGGTGTCGGGATAGCTGTCATAGCGATCACTGAGGCCTACAGCGTCAAGAAGCGCCCTACACTGTTCATCGGTCTGCTTTGCACTCGAATTATTCAGTTCCATCACCAAACGAAGGTTTTCACCGACATTAAGCGTCGGGATCAGATTAAAAAACTGGTAAACAAATCCGATATTCTTGCGCCGGAACAATGTGCGGTCATGATCATTCATTGACGTCACCAGTTTTCCGGCAATTTCAATTTCACCACTATCGGCAATATCAATACCACTGATCAAATTTAACAAGGTGGATTTTCCGGAACCACTACGCCCAAGCAGTGCCACGGTCTCGCCTTCTAATATCTGCGCGCTGGCGTCATTAAGGACGGAATGTTGCCTGCCCCCTTCTAGGTAACTTTTAGAAAGGTTGCAAATACGGATAGAAACAGGAGAAGCAGTTAAATTCATGAAACAATGGCCCAAACAAGAACAGAATGACCAAAGCATATGGCCCGCCATCCTTCTTGTCAAACCACATAAATCTAATTATTGCAGAACAACATAGTTCATTCTATTTTGACTTAAAGGGCAAGAGCATCATTAATTGCTGTTGGGTTCAAATGCAGGGCATCAAGGTGCTTGCTTCCATCAGCATAGCCCTTTCCGGCATCCGTTAGCGCGTATGTATCAACAAAAACCAATCCGTTCTTGTCACATAATGCTTTAAGCTCAGCGTTAAACTTCTTAATGTTAGCCACCAATTCATCTGCACCTTCAATATCAGCTTTTATAAATGGTGCCGAAACCGCGCAATATGCCGCAATAGCTTTTCCTGCTATCGCCATATCATAGGTATTTTTAAAATAACCCGCTACAGTTTCTTTGGCGATATCCACATCATTTTCACTTTGTTGGCAATCAACAGAACCAAACATGAAGAGCACATTGCTTTCTTCTTCTATTTCATTCAGAAGATGCATCACAGATGATTTACACTGACTTTCACCGTCTTTTGCAAGTTCACTTGCTTTACCGCCAACAACCCATTTTGTATCAGCGACAAGATCCAGCTTGCCAAATTTTATTTTATGCCCTTTTGACGCCAGTGCTTCACTATCACCAATTATCCAAAGTTTTTCACCCTTATGTGAACGAGTAATTTTTTCGTTAAAATTAAGAAGTGCACCAAGGTAATTTTTATAATCAGTGCAAGATTGACGTTTGTTAAAATCCAAAACTTTTTCAATATGTTTATCATCAAGCAAAGCTAAATAATGAGCCGACGCTTTATCATCGCCAAGTATGAAATTTAAAATAGCGAGATTGATAATACAGATCGGCCCTGTAGGAAATAGTTCAAAAGATTTCTTATATGTTTCCAGCGCTTCTTTATAATCACCACTCGCTATGAAAGCATCAGCGAGATAATACAGAATATCAATAGATTTAGGCATAGTTTCGTGCGCATCTTCAAGCAAAGAAACCGCCTTATCAAACTGGCCGAGTTCTTTATATAGTTTGCTAAGATTATTATAAGGCACGGAAAACTCAGAGTTTATTTCAATCGCTTTTTCAAAATGAGAAATTGCCGCTTCATATTCAGCGGCTTCCATCAATAGATTACCAAAATTATTATGCGCATCAATATTATCCGGATCTTGCGTAATAACCACTTCAAATATTTTTATTGCTTCGTCTATATTGCCAATTAATTTTTCGCACAATGCCAAATCAAGAAAGACGCTCGTGATCGTCGCGTCTAATGAAATGATTTTATTATAATGCATTATTGCGACCTGATATTCACCTTTAAATTTATAACATTCCGCTAAATTGATCAATATATCAACTGTATCAGGAGCCAGTTCTATGGCTTTCTTAAAATAAGAGATCGCCGTATCATAATCTTTATAAACCAAATATATATTACCAATATTATTATAAGAGGGCATATGATTTGGTGCGAGTGTAATAGCCTTAAGATAACTCGCTTCTGCATTTTTAAGAGCGTTATTGGCTTTATATGAATTACCTAAATTAAATTGAACTCCAGCATTTAACGGTGTTAATTCAGCGGCTTTAATAAAATGAGTAAGCGCCTCTGCATGTTCGCCCCGCATCCCGAGAGTAGTCCCAAGATAAGTTCTAAGTTCTTGTACCTCAGGGTATTTTTCAATAAACATTTTAGATTTTATTTCTACTTCACGGAATTTAGCCTTATTGAATAACACTTTAAGCTCATCTAAATCACTACGGAAAAGACTATTTGGGTTTAATTTTTTATAGCCTTCAAGTGCGTCTTTATTATCTGGATATTTTGCCAGCACAGCTTCAAAATACTTACTTGCCTTATCTTTATCGCCCTTTTCAACAGCGTTAAGTGCAATTTCCAAGGCTTGCTTGGCCGAAAATGATTTTTGCTTACTCATATTCAATTCTTCTCTAACATTTTAATATTGTACTGACATATATATTGGCTGTTGAATAAATGCAATTCACCAACATAAAAAAATACCTTTGGAATATAAAAAAGGTCCATGCAAAATATGCACGAACCTTTAATAATAAAGCTATAAACGTAAAACTTAACGCTTTGAGAACTGGAAGCTCTTACGGGCTTTCGCTTTACCGTATTTCTTACGTTCCACAACACGTGCATCACGAGTTAGGAAGCCGGCTGCTTTAATTGCAGGACGAAGAGCAGGTTCAAAATATGTAAGTGCTTTACTGATGCCGTGACGAACAGCGCCGGCTTGACCAGAAAGGCCACCACCCTTAACTGTAGCAACAACATCATATTGACCAACGCGGCCAGCAACTTCAAATGCTTGGCCGATAACCATACGCAATGTTGGACGAGCAAAATAAATCAGTTCTTCACGACCATTGACTGTAATTACGCCTTTACCAGGTTTAATCCACACGCGAGCGATAGCATCTTTACGTTTGCCTGTCGCATAAGCACGGCCTTGCGCATCAATTTTTTGCACATATTCAATCACTGTGCTTTCTCCATCAACTGGTGCAGCGGCTTCATCTGTAACAGCTGCAGCAACTACGGCATCAGCAGTAACCTCTTTAAGGTCTTCTAATGTTTTTTTATCTTCAGCCATTTTGTGAAATCCTTGTATTCTTAACATTCATAGCAGCTATATCGAGCACTTCAGGCTGCTGTGCGTCATGTGTATGTTCTGATCCTGCAAAAACACGTAGGTTTTTAAGTTGAACACGACCAAGTGGTCCGTTATGAAGCATGCGTTTAACCGCTTTCATCACAACACGTTCTGGAAAATCACCTTCTAAGATATCACGGGCTGTGCGATCCTTAATGCCGCCCGGATAACCTGTATGCCAGTAATAAATTTTGTTATCCATTTTCTTGCCGCTAAGTCTTACTTTTTCAGCATTGATAACGATGATATTGTCACCACAATCCATAGAAGGCGTATACATTGGTTTATGTTTACCTTTAAGATAAGTAGCAATAATGGACGCCATTCTACCGAGGATAAGACCTTCAGCATCTATGATGAACCATTTTTTTTCAATATCTGCAGGTTTTGCAGAGTAAGTTTTCATTGGATTAAATCCTGTTAAATTCAAATGTAAATTTGAGAGCAATATGCCAGCAAAAAAAATATTGTCAATGATATTTTATTATATTTTTCAAGGCTTTACTAATATGGTACTATAGTACCATCACATAACATGTTTTAAATACAGCAAAATATTATAATAAAATAAATTTTTTATTTTATTATCTCATGCTTTAAGACGGTTAAGTAAATATAACCCCGCGGATAGTACCAACACAGCACCACCTTGATGAGCCGCGGCTAATGGAATTGGCACCATATTTATAACCGTTAATACACCCAGTAAAATTTGAATAAGGATGGTTATTAAAACCATATGTGCGGCTAAACGGACGGATGCATTACTATCCCTTCGTAGCTTCCACCAAAGCCCCACGGCAATGATTGTAACAATATATGCAAAAGTTCGATGCTCAAAATGTAACGTCAGCGGGTTATCTAGTAAATTCATATACCACGGATCATTATAAAAAAGACCATCAGGTATCACCTGCCCCATCATAAGCGGCCATGTATCACTTACCAGACCAGCATTTAAACCTGCGACCAAGCCACCAAGCAAAAATTGTATAAAAATCAGTTTTACATAAACAAGGCTTAGACCATATGGGCGCCCCATAGTATTACCTGAACGTGGCATAATTAATCCAAGCGCCATCCAGAACATATAAATATAAATCAACACAGCAAGCCCCAAATGGGCAGTAAGACGGTAATGACTTACGTCTGGCCTCTCTACCAATCCACTTTTAACCATCCACCAACCCAGAAGCCCCTGGCAACCACCCAGAACTAACATCAACCAAAGATGAATTTTTAAAGCGCGCTTTATTTTCTTGCGAAACAGAAAAATAAAAAATGGCACGGCAAAAACAACGCCAATTAATCGCCCGAGTACACGGTGGGAATATTCCCAGAAAAATATATTTTTAAATTCATCAAGTGACATACCCTGATTGACTGTCTGATATTCCGGGTATTGTTTATAGGCATCAAATTCAGAAATCCAGGCCGTCTCGGTCAAAGGTGGAAGAATGCCACTTATCGGCTTCCAATTTACCATACTAAGACCGGATTCTGTTAAACGCGTGACCCCACCAACAATAATCATGGCAAAAACAAAACCGCATACAATAAGTAACCATATGGCAATATGTCGGTTATCACGATCAGTTGTATTAATATATGTGCTCAATTTTTATTCTCATATCTGTATAAATTTAAGAGAATATATAATTTACTTTTGCGAAATAAAAAAGAACTTGTTTAAGTTTTTTAATTTGCAGTAAATTTTTTGTGGAATTTCATTATCCTAATGGCGCCAAGTCCATGGTCTGAGCCTCCTACTCGCGAAAGACTCCTTAAATCAACACGGCTTCCTCCTTCATAGGCGGTTATTCTGACAACAATATCATCATTAAAATTAAACCATTTTGTATAATCAGTTGCTTCAAACCGACCTGCTTCCGGGTTTTCTTGTGCTATTTGCCAATTCAATTCTTTTGCGATAAAAAGCGCCCTTGCATAGGCTTCGTCTGGTGAAAGGTTAGTTAAAATCGGTTTTACCCACGGAAATTTTGCCTGCTGCCTTTCCGCAGTTTCAATCGTATATTCAAAACTGTTCTTTCTTCCCGGTGCATTAAGAAGTGCAATAAACTCGGGCGGGTTTTCCATATCAGTTGTCACGTCATGAATACCCCTTAATCCAGTCCAGTCTGTCGGTTCCTGATTAACGCCAAATAAATACCCCGAATATGCAAAAACAAGTGCGAGAATATAAGGAAGGATTGTTTTCTTATAATCTTTAGTAAAATATGAAAAAATAATAAATAGAGCCACCAAGGCAGATACACTGGCAGGTATCATATAATTCCTTGTTAACATAAACCCTGTCATTGGCTGCCATAAACCGAGCTTAGTGCCTAATCCGGAAAATAACGGTAATGTGCCTAATAAACTAAGTACAAAAATACCCTTTAACAGAATTTTTTTACGTTTTTCCTGCATATTATATTCCCTGCTAGAATATGATTTTATCCTCTAAATTCTGAAACGTTATCTAACACATTGCTGATAACATATTTTTCAAAATTCACTTCTTCTTCAAGTGTAATTGTTACAAAGACTTTTTCATCATTTGCATGAAGTTCCTTTATGCCCCGTCTTGGCAAAGGTATTTTCGATACCATACAAAATGCAAATAATGATGCTGCAACTTCGGCATGGCTATAGGTGACTTTATCATTTTCGAATTCTAACGTTTCATCTAACCTGAGCGTCACTGAGATATCATCAGATCTATCAATTATTGTTTCGCTGACATCTTCTTTTTCAATAAATTGTTTTTTTAAAACTGAAAAATTGATTAGAGCGTTTACTAATTCTGATTCTGTAAAATAAATATGTTTTATTTCAAGTGGCATATATAATTCTCATTATTATTGTATAAAATTGAACAGATTAAAATTTATAAAATTTTAATATTCAAATACAAGCCGTCTTCATTTGATTGTAATGATTTTTTACCTTTTTTAGGTAAAGGAACTTCCAATTTCATACAATACCCCATCAAAGCAGCAGCAATTTCAGGTTGGCTATACTTCACAGTGCCGGCTTTCCCCTCACCAGCATTAAAAACTTTCATAGCAACTGCAATGCCGTTTTTCGTTGTCAGATCAAATTCACTGACATTTTCCACATTAAATTTAATCCCTTTACGTCTAGAGTATTGCATTAAAGCAATTTTCAATTCATGTTCAGTAAAAAATATATCTCTGTTTTCGCTTGGCATCAATTTTCCCCAACAATTTGTTTAGCAAGGTTTTTTTTAAAGTTATTAGTATTAATAATTTATCGTCATAATCATTAACAAATCATTAACAACATATAAATTATTACTAAAATTATAACATAAATGTTACTACAGGTTATAATTTAATAATGTATATTAGCGCAGAGCATATATTCATATAAATTTAGGTGTAAATCAATGATTAAGAAATTTCTTATATTTACAACGATTACTTTATTGTCTTCAAATATTACATTGCGTTCATTTTCTCAAATGGTCAGGGATGATCCATTAATATATCAACCAGACCCGGATAGTCCGATTTTATCAAGAAACCCTTCCTTAGACGACGAAGGTGAGGCTTTTGATTTTCTAATTGGAGATTGGGATGTTGTCATAACATGGGAACCAATAAATAACCCAAAAGATACTTACAGGGCAAAATGGCATAATCATTGGGTTATCGACGGCCATGTGGTAATGCAAGAATGGCGAGGACCGAGCTTAACGGGTGCTGAATTTCGCTTTTTCGATACAAAAACCAAAACCTGGACTGGGCGCAATATATATGTAGATGGTGCGTGGAGAGATACAGAGGCGGTAACAGATGGTGATAAGCTCATTGTCACAATATTTGGACATAACCAAGCCCGCGGCGATTTTCTTAACCGCGAAACTTATTTTAATATATCCAAAGACAGTTTTGAAATGAAATCAGATATCTCACTTGATGGTGGTAAGAACTGGCGAAAAGGTGATTATCATATGATTGTCACTAGATCGGTTGAAAACTAACAACGCTCACATTATATCAACTGCATGAACTTTGAAGTAACCATAAGTATTTTTATTGTCACCCTTATTTTGATGATTGGCGCCTTTTTAAAATCGCGTCAACCCAAAGAAATAGACAAGCCTTGGTCTATTCCCTGGAACGGTGTTGTTTTTCTTTGCATATTAACCTTAATGGTAATGATTAATCACCTTCTTACACTTAATAAAACTGGCGCAATTCCGTATTTATAACGGCCATTGATTGGCATTTTCTTTTTCAAGGTTTTGCGCATCTTTAACGGCTATTGCTGTCATGTTGAGTATACCGCGCGCACTGACACCCGGCGTAACAATATGAGCTGGCATCGCCGCACCAAGCAAAATCGGGCCAACCAACAAACCGCGTTCAACACTTTTGACAAGCCCAAGAGCACTATTAGCACTATCAAGATTAGGGAATATCAGCAGATTTGCCGCCCCGTCTAAGGCGCAATCCTGGATCATATCATTTCTAAGTTCTTCATTTAATGCCGCGTCCGCATGCATTTCGCCGTCGACTTCAAGCCCAGGAACCCGTTCGCGCAACATTTTCACCGCCTTACCCATCTTTACCGCCGATGGCGCTTTTGATGAACCAAAATTGGAATGAGAAAGTAGCGCCACTTTCGGTTTTATGCCGAACAATTCAATTTGCTTCGCTGCCGCAATAGTGCTTTCAACAATCTGTTCCATTGTCGGGTCAATATCCATAAAGGCATCGGTAATAAAAAGCGTTTGTTGTGGCAAGATAAGAACGCTTAACGTTGATATTTTTTGCGTTGGGTTCTTGCGACCAATAATATCAATAATATAACGGATATGAAAATCAAATCGGCCATATGTGCCGCAGATCATCGCGTCCTGATATCCAAGTTTTACCGCCATTGCCGCAATCACAGTCGTGTTTGTGCGTACTATTGTCTTGGCGGCCTCCCTTGAGACCCCTTTACGACCAACAATTTTATGATAAGCCGTCCAAAATTCTTTATAACGGTCATCATGATGAGGATTAATAACTTCATAATCTACATTAGCTTTAAGTCGTAACCCAAGCTTTTCAATACGTTTTTCAATTATATCAGGGCGCCCAATAAGTGTCGCTTTGATGATATCCTCATCAATAGCCGCCTGCACAGCACGCAGCACATTTTCATTTTCACCTTCCGCATATACAATGCGTTTTGGGTCTTTTTTCGCATCTTCAATAATCGGTTGCATGAGCATATTTGATTTGAAGATAAAGTTACCGATTTTCTCACGGTATGCCTGCATATCTTTGATTGGTCTAGCGGCAACGCCACTTTTCATAGCAGCCTCGGCGACCGCAGGAGCGATTTCAAGTATCAATCTCGGGTCAAACGGTTTTGGAATAATATAATCAGGGCCAAATTTTAAATCTTCGCCGCGGTAAGCGTTCGCCACCTCGTCCGAGCTTTCACGGTAAGCCAAATCAGCAATTGCCCACACGCAAGCTTTTTTCATTTCATCATTAATTTCCGTTGCGCCAACATCAAGCGCCCCGCGAAATAAAAATGGAAAACAAAGAACATTATTAACCTGATTTGGATAATCGGAACGACCCGTGGCAATGATGGCATCCGGACGTGCTTTTTTACATTCTTCGGGGGTGATTTCCGGTGTCGAGTTGGCAAGCGCCAATATAAATGGCTTATCGGCCATTTTCTTAACCATCGATGGTTTCAAAATTCCCGGCGCAGAAAGACCTAAAAACACATCCGCGTCGCCGATGGCATCATCAAGTGTACGCATGGATGTATCACGGGCGTAGCGGTCTTTATACTTGTTCATGTCTTTCTTGCGGCCAACATAAACCACACCTTCGACATCAATAAGCGTTACATTTTCCCGTTTAAGTCCAAGTGTGACCAATAAATCAAGACATGCCAGTGACGCCGCACCGCCGCCCGTGGCAACTAGTTTGATATCTTCCATTTTCTTATCAACCACGCGCAGGCCGTTTGATATGGCCGCACCCGCAACAATCGCTGTGCCGTGTTGATCATCATGAAACACCGGGATTTTCATCCGTTTGCGTAACGCTTCTTCAACAATAAAGCATTCCGGCGCTTTAATATCTTCAAGGTTAATTGCCCCGAACGTCGGTTCAAGCGATGCTATAATTTCAATTAATTTTTCAGGATCACCTTGGTCAATTTCAATATCAAAAACATTGATACCCGCGAATTTCTTAAATAAAACCGCTTTTCCTTCCATCACCGGCTTTGACGCTAGCGGCCCGATATTACCAAGGCCAAGAACCGCTGTACCATTGGTAACCACACCGACGAGGTTGGCGCGGATTGTCATATCCGCAACGGCGGCCGGATCCTCAACGATCGCTTCACAAGCGTAAGCAACCCCTGGTGAATAGGCCCGTGCCAAGTCGCGTTGGTTAGCGAGCGGCGTTGTTGGAATAATGGCTAATTTGCCCGGTGTCGGTTCTGTGTGGTAACGAAGGCTTGTTTCTTTAAACTTATCAACCATTTATGATTATCCTTAAGTTGGTTAACCAAATTTATAGCGAAACAAAAAAAAAGGGAAGGACTAATGCCCTTCCCCTTAAAGAAAATTTAAAAACTGTTTTAAAAACGCTTAAAGTGAGACCGCTGAATAAGCAAGATCAAGGTCAGTGGCAACCGCTTCATATGTTACTTTTCCGTTTTGAACATTTACACCATTTTTAAGATGCTCATCATCAGCACACGCCTGTTTCCAGCCTTTATTAGCCAGTGCAACAGCAAATGGCAGTGTTGCATTATTAAGCGCATATGTTGATGTATGGGCAACTGCACCAGGCATATTGGCCACACAATAATAAACAACACCATCAATAATGAATGTTGGATCAGAATGAGTTGTTGCTTTTGAATTTTCAAAACAACCACCTTGATCGATTGAAATATCAACAAGCACTGCGCCGTCTTTCATCTTTTTAGCTGTTTCAGCGGAAATGAGTTTCGGTGCCGCGGCACCGGCAACAAGAACCGCACCAATTACAAGATCAGCCTGTAAAACCGCTTCTTCAAGGGCATGACCCGTTGAATAAACAGTTTTCACTGCACCGCGAAAACGGGCATCAAGAACACGCATTTGATTGATGTTACGGTCAAACACGGTAACATCCGCGCCAAGACCAACGGCCATTTCCGCCGCGTTCATTCCTGATACACCGCCGCCAATGACGACAACTTTAGCCGGGGCAACGCCCGGTACGCCACCAAGAAGGATACCACGACCACCCGAAGCTTTCTCAAGGGCATGGGCACCAGCCTGAATTGACATACGTCCGGCAACTTCGCTCATCGGAGCAAGAAGCGGCAGTGATCCGTCGTCAGACGTGACCGTTTCATAGGCAATCGCAGTGCAACCGGTAGCCATAAGAGCTTCTGTTTGTGGTTTATCAGCCGCTAAATGAAGGTAAGTAAAAAGAAGATGATCTTTCGTAAGCATCGCGCACTCGTTTAATTGTGGCTCTTTTACTTTAACAATCATTTCAGATTTTGCAAAAACGCCCTCTGCTGTTGCAATAATTTCACAGCCAACCGCTTCATAATCCGCATCACTAATACCTATACCGGCACCGGCTTTGGTTTCAATAATCACATCATGACCATTACGGATCAATTCAGATGCGCTTGATGGCGTTAAACCCACACGGTATTCATGAACTTTAATTTCTTTTGGACAACCAATAATCATAATAACTTTTCCCTTGATATATTTGTAAATAAGATGAATTAAACATATCCGTCTTTCAGAAAAATGTCCTTGCGTTGTTTGGTGTATTTTTATTGATTTTTCGCATATTCTTGCGTATATACCTAATTATGAGACATAAATTTCTAAATTTAAAGTTAGACAAGATTGATCTTGCGATCCTCGATAACTTACAAAAAGACGGCAGGATCAGCAATTCTGACCTTGCTGACAAAATAAACCTGTCCCAATCCGCTTGTCTGCGCCGTGTTAAAGGCCTCGAAAAAGAAGGCGTCATTGAAGGCTATGTCGCCGTCATGAACCAAACCGCTGCGGGCCTACCGGATAATGTATTTGTACAGATCACCGTTGAAAAACAAACCAAGGAACTTCTATCCGAATTTGAGCGCATCGTAAAAGATTGCCCGCAAATCATGGAATGTTATCTTATGAGCGGCGACGCCGACTATATGCTGCGCGTTATCGTGTCCGATGCTTCCGACTATGAAAAACTCCACATGGACGTCCTAACCGCCCTGCCCGGTGTATCACAAATAAAACCAAATTTTTCTCTGAGGACAGTGACAAAGAAGAACGACATTCCTTTTAATTTGTAATTTCATTACTTTTTAAGTGACCTCATCCCGAAACAGAACCGCATAAAATTCCAGCGTCTGATGAATATTTCATAAATCAAGGCCGACCCAAAATATGATAACAATAATATAATGGTAAAAGGCAGCCATACACCGTCAAAATATGGAATTAAATTAACCGCGACTAAAACAATCACTGTTTGATGTAATATATAAAACGGGTAACAGGCCGGAGCAGCATATTTAAGAAATTTATTGCTATGCGTTAAGTATTTTTTTGCATAACCAATACAAGAGAGTA